>NZ_JAYMRY010000026.1:0-111021 GCF_038900695.1 Paraburkholderia sp. JHI2823
ACTGCCACACGGGTAAATGCCCCGTTGGCGTGACGACGCAGGACGCCGTTCTCGAACAGCGCGTCCAGCCCGATGAGGGTTCGCGCCGCGTGCGCAACTATCTCAAGACGCTGAACATGGAACTGACGACGATTGCGCGTGCCTGCGGGAAGCAGAACGTGCATCACCTGGAGCCCGAGGATCTGGTCGCCCTGACCGTGGAAGCCGCGGCGATGGCGCGCGTGCCGCTCGCGGGCACTTCGTGGATTCCTGGCTGGAACAATTAATTTTAATTAGCCGGACTTTTTTGACTCTGGAACAGTTGAGCAAACTCGACGTTGAATCAGCAATCTTTCAGGAGCCCTACATGAGTACGCAAAGCACCACACAGGCAGCGCCGGCATCGTCAACCGGCCTGCGTGCCGGTACTTTAGGTTTCGCCGAAGTCATTGGTCAGTCCATCGCCAACCTTTCGCCGACCTTTACGCCGTCGATCAACGTGACCGCGATCGCGGCGCTGGCAGGCGCAGGAACCTGGCTGATTTATGGCCTTTCGACGCTCGGGCTGCTGCTGGTCAGCATGAGCATCATCGCGCTCTCCAGCCGGATTGCCACCGCCGGGTCGTTCTTCATCTACATTTCGCGCGCGCTCGGACCGATGGCAGGGGGCATCGCCGGCTGGGGATTGATCGCGGCATATATCGGCACCGCGATGGGAGTTGGCGCCGCAGGTGTGGTGTTCGTGCAGAATGCCTTCTCTTCCTGGGGCATCAACATCCCGTCGTGGGCGGTCTACACCGTTTTCGTTGCGCTCGCCTGGTTCTTCTCCGCACGCGACGTGAAGCTTTCCTCGCGGCTCTCGCTGGCCATCGAGGCCGCTTCGGTCGTGATCGTGGGCGGCGTGCTGATCTACGTGCTCGCACTGCATCCGGACCATATCGTCGACCATACGCAGTTGCGGCTGCAGGGCGTGAGCGGCAAGGGTATGGCGCAAGGCATGGTGCTGGGTATCTTCTCCTATGTGGGTTTCGAAAGCGCGGCCTCGCTCGGCCAGGAGACCAGAAACCCGCTGCGCGTCATTCCGCGCGCCGTGGTCTGGAGCGTGATCCTGTCCGGCCTGTTCTTCATGTTCGTCGCCTATTCGATGACGATCGCCTACCACGGCGACGCGGCCAAGCTCGGCGCCGATTCGGCCGTGCTCAACACCTTGCTTGCGAGCGTCGGCGCCTCGCCGCTCGGCCCCGTGTTTTATCTGATCGCCTCGATCAGCGCGTTCTCGTGCGTGCTTGCGTGCATCAACTCGTCCAGCCGCCTGCTCTATTCCATGGGGCGCTACCAGTTCGTGCATCGCTCGATGGGGATGGTTCACCGCACGCACCAGACGCCGTATCTCGCCGTGGCGTTTTCCTCGATCGTGACCTTCGTCGTGTGCATCGCGATGCTGGGCACCGGTCCGCTCAACACCTTCGGCTACACGAGTACGTTCGCCACCTTCGGCTTTCTGGTGACCTATTTTCTCGTCGCGGTTTCGGCGCCCCTCTATCTGAAGAAGCTGGGCGTGCTCAAGCCGGTCAACGTGCTGTGGGGCGTGCTCGGCGCGCTGGCGATGGTCGGGGCGGTGATCGGCAGCGTCTATCCGGTGCCGGACTATCCGTATAACATCCTGCCGTATCTGTTCGTGGCGTACATGCTCGTCGGCACGGTCTGGTTGCTCATGCTGAAGAAGCGTTCGCCGCAGGTGCTCGAGAAAATCGAACACGATCTGGAAACCAGCGACGTGATGACTCACGGCAAAAAGTAAATGACCGAACCGCGCTCCGTGGATCGCCCGTCTGCCCCGGCTGAGGACCGGAGGGCGGTCCACGCAGCCGCGGCGGCCGCAGCGCCAGGCGAAGCGCAGGCTCAGGAAGTCGAGTTGCAGTTGCAGCCCGAGCGCGGCGAATGCGCGGCGCTCGAGATCGGCTGCGTTTCGCGCCCGGCGCGTGTGCGTGGACAACATCGCGTCAACGAGGACTATGTCGGCGTGATGCTCGGCGATCTGGCTGCGCGCGCCGCGCGTGGCAGTGTGATCGCGCTGGCAGACGGCGTTAGCGCGAGCCAGGGTGGCCGCGTCGCGGCCGAGCTTTCGGTGCGCACCTTCATCGATGCGTACTACGGGCTGCCCGAAACGCTCCAGCCCAGCGTGGCCGCCGCGCGTTCGCTGGAAGCGGTGCACGACTGGCTGCACCACATGGGCCGGGTTGATCCAACGCTCAAACAAATGGCCGCGTCGTTTGCGGCGCTGGTCATCCGGCGCGCCACAGCGTATCTCGTGGCGGCCGGAGACGTGCGGCTCTATTTGCTGCGCGACGGGCAACTGGCGCAAATCGGCGAAGACGACATCGTGCCAGTCGCTTTTGGTTCGTACGTGGCGCACGCCGTCGGCATGAATCCCGCGCTCGTGACGCGCTTCGAAACGTTCGAGCTGCGCGAGCATGACCGCCTGCTCTTGTGCTCGGACGGTCTTTATCGTCATGTGCCGACGCGTGAGTTACAGACGGTGCTCGCGGCGCGCAATGGGGCAATGGAAACCGCGCGCCGGCTCGACGCGCTGGCACTCACGCGCGGCTCACAGGACGATGTGACGAGCGCGGTGATCGACGTTGGCAGCCTGCCGTTGCTCGACGGCGGCTACCTGGAGCGCGTGGTCGGCATGCTGCCGATTCTCGCCGTGCCCGACGCCGGCGACGTCATCGACGGATATCGGCTCGAGAGCGTGCTCAGCGATGGCTTTTATTCGCGGATCTTCGCCGGCCGCGATCTGGCCGATCCGGACACGCCGCTGGCGCTCAAGTTTCCCAAGCCGCGCGTCGAGCAGGACGAGAACATACGCCAGTCCATCGTGCGCGAGCGCTGGCTCGCCGGCAAGGTTGGCGAAGCTGGCGTGCTCGCGCCGTTGCCCGTCGACGCCAACCGGCAAACGCGGCTCTACGTGGTGATGCCGCTCGGCGATGGGGTCACGCTGGAAACGCTGCTTTCGGCACCGCAGCCGCTCGCGCTGCCGCGCGCGATCGCAATAGCGCGGCACTTGGGCCGCTCGATCGACGCGCTGAATCGCCGCCATGTCTACCATCGCGATATCAAGCCCGAGAACGTGCTGGTGATGCGGAACGACAGTACGTGCCTGCTCGACCTCGGCTTCGGCTACATGCCCGGTATGGCGTTGCCGGGCCCGGCCGTCGCGCCCGGCTCGCCGGCGTACATGGCGCCCGAGTTGATGAGAGGCGCGCAGGGCGACGCGCGCTCCGAGGTGTTCGCGTATGGCGTAACCCTGTATCGGCTTTTCAGCGGGGGCAAGCTGCCGTACGGCTTCAATGGCCGCGTGCCGCTCTACGAGCACCGGCCCGACGCGCCGCAATGGCTCGATCTCGTGCTGGAGAAAGCGATGCAGCCCGATCCCGCGCGCAGGTATCAGGACGTGCTTGCGGTCTGCGCCGATCTCGAACGCCTTTCGAGCGGCCAGGGCGCGATGGAACCGGTTCGACGCAAGCCCTTGCTCGAGCGCGAACCGGTGCTGTTCTGGCAGGGCGTCTGCGTTCTACTGCTCGCGCTGCTGCTTTGGTCGCTGATACGGCGATGAGCGCGCATCCATCGTCCCAAGGGGGCGCCTGTCGCTTACGCGGCGGCGGGCGTCGGATTCACTTCGACTGTCACATGCGAGAGCCCCTTGAAACGCTGGAGTGCAGTGCGGTAGAAGCCTGGGTTGCGCTGCGCCTCGCGCGTGGCAACCGATACGATCGCACTCATGTGCCCCGGGCCCACGCGCCAGACATGAAGGTCGAGCACGGTGTCGCCGCTGTCTTCGATGACCTGGCGGACCTTCTCGGCCATGCGATTGTCCAGATTCATGTCGAGCAGAATGCCGCCCGTGTCGCGCATCAAGCCCCATGACCAGTTAGCGATCACGAGTGCGCCGATGACACCCGCAAGCGGGTCCATCCAGACCCAGCCAAACGCACGCGCCAGCAGCAGGCCGATGATGGCCAGCACGGAAACCGCCGCGTCGGCAATGACGTGAATGTAGGCCGAGCGGATGTTGTGGTCACGGTGCGCGGCCGCCTGCGCATCGTCGTGTTCGTGCTCGTGTTCCTCGAACTCGACCTCATGCGCGCCATCGGGCAGATGAACGACGGCCCTGAAGGCGTGCGGCTCGGGGATGTCGTCCGTCGATTCCAGATAGCCGCCGCGATCGGTGAACGTGAAAGTCTGGTGCGTGCCGTCGGGGCGGATCGTCGTAACGGAAACATCGCTGGCGTTCAGTTTCGACGAGGCCGTTTCGGGCGTCAGCCGGAAGACGGGCGGTACGCCGTCTTCGAAGACCGACAACGCAAACACGCCGGCGCTGCCGAAGATGCGATGCACCTCGTCGTCGTGGCCGTGTTTGTCTTCATGGCCGTGACCGTGACCGTGATCGTGACCATGACCGTGACTATGCCCGTGACTATGCCCATGACTGTGGCCGTGGTGATCTCCGCTCAACAGCCAGACGCTCGCGAGATTGACGAGGAGGCCAAGCACGGCGATAGGGATCGCCTGACCGAAGTGAATGGGCACGGGCGAGAGAAAGCGCGCAACGGCTTCGTACGCGATCAGCAGCGCGATCATGGCGAGCACGATGGCGCTGGTAAAGCCCGCGAGGTCGCCCAGCTTGCCGGTACCGAATACGAAGCGATTGTCGGCCGCGTGGCGGCGCGCGTAGGTGTATGCCAAAGCGGCGATCAGCATTGCGCCGGCGTGCGTCGACATATGCAGACCATCGGCGACGAGCGCAAGCGACCCGAAAAGACTGCCGCCGACAATTTCAGCCACCATCATCGCGCTGCACAGCGCGATCACCATCCATGTCCTGCGCTCGTTGTCTTCGTGCGCTGCGCCCAGAAAGATGTGGTCGTGCCCCGCTCCGAAAGCGGAATCTTCGAAGTTGGTCATGATTGCCTCTTACTTGAAGTAGCTGTGGACGACTTCGATCAGCTGCTCGGTGCCGCTGCCGTGCTCGTCGTCCGGCTCGGCGTCGACGAGATGGGTCCGGATGTGGTCTTCGAGAACCACGGCAAGCAGTCCGTTCATCGCCCCGCGGCTGCTGGTGATGAGTTGCAGCACGTCCATGCAGCCGCGCTCTTCCTCCAGTGCGCGCTCGATGGCTTCGACCTGCCCCTTGATGCGGCGAACCCGGTTGAGCAACTTCTGTTTTTCGCGAATCGTATGGCTCACGACTAGCCCCTGAAAATACGGTAGGGGGCTATCTTACCCTGGATAGGGTACGGGGGTATACGTCCTCGCAGCCGAGGGGCTCCTAGGCACCCGGTGCAGTTAGCAGGATTCATTTGCCCAATCGGGCAAATCGCGCGGTGTCGCCAACCTGGCGAGCTTTGCGAGCCTGGGGGGCCGCTGCTGTTCCGGGATCGGCCGCGGGTTCCATCTTGATGCCGAACGCGACGAGCAGCATCTCCAGGAGAAGGCGCACGGGGCCGTCCCCCAGCGAATACAGAATGGACCTCGATTCCCTGCGTGTCTGGACAAGTCCGGCTTTGCGAAGCTCGGCCAGTTGCTGCGAAAGCGCAGGTTGCCTGATGTCCAGTTCTTCCTCCAGTTGCCCCACCGAGCGCTCGCCCTGAGCGATCTGGCAGAGCAACTGAAGCCGGTTCGCATTGCCGAGCAGACGCATGATCTCCGCTGCTTCGGCCGCGCGTCCCTTTAGCGCTTCTAACCCGTCTGATGAGCTAGTCGTCATGATTGCCGCTCCCGAAAATACCAGGGTGTGCCGTCTTGCTCGCGTTGCATGACGTCATAGAGCGACGTCGGCGCCAGGTCGAGCAGCGGCATGCCTTCCTGCCAGCCTTCAGGCGTGGAAGCGCCGCTGCCGTCCGCGGCCTGCAGGGCGCGCACGAGGCGCAACTGTTCCTCCACCGAGCGCCCGACGTTCAACGGATACCAGGTGATGGCCCGAATCACCCCTTGCGGATCGATCACGTAGCTCGCGCGGATGGCGGCCGCGTCGGGCGCCAGCGGGTCGAGCATCCCGTAAGCCGTTGCGATCGCCATGGACGGATCTTCGATGATGGGAAACGTCACCTTGACGCCGAAATGCGCATGAATGTCGCGTAGCCAGGCGAGGTGCGAATACAGGCTGTCAATGGACAAGCCTAGCAGCCGGCAGCCTATCGCGTCGAAGCTGCCTTGCGCCTGAGCAAGGCGGATGAACTCGCTCGTGCATACCGGCGTGAAGTCAGCGGGATGGGCGAATAGAAGGAGCCAGCTGCCGCGGTAGTCCGCAAGCGAGCGTTCTCCGCAGGTGGTTCGAGCACGGAACTCGGGCGCCGGATCTCCGATCCGGAGCGCTCGTGGCGCTGCTACAGGGTCGCTCATGGGGCACCTGATTCTCTGCAAGTTTGCAAGGGATACTTTCAATTTTGATTATTGCATATTCGACTAAGTATCTACCCGGTAAAGGCGGCTAGAGCGCGAAGCCGGTGCAACAGATCAAGCGTGCGACACTGGGTCACGCGTTTCGCGTAAGGTAAAAAATTACGCAATTAAATAGAATTCGAAAGTGTCGAGGGCGGGAGGCAGCGTGCTTCGGTCTTTCGCCCCTTAGGGGTTTTTCACTCCACGGCATCGAAGTGCCATTGCCCGGAGCGTTCGTTCGCTGACTGTCGGCGAGCGGCTCGGGGCCCCGGGATTCGGCTCGTTCAGCTTTTAGCGGAGCATTACATGATCAACGACACCGTGGTTGAGCTGTCGCGGCTGCAGTTCGCCGCCACTGCGCTCTATCACTTTCTCTTCGTCCCACTGACGCTGGGGCTCACTTTTCTTCTTGCGGTGATGGAGACTGTCTACGTCATCACCGGCAAGAAAATCTACCGCGAGATTACCCAGTTCTGGAGCGGCCTGTTCCTGATCAATTTCGCCCTCGGTGTGGCGACCGGCCTGACCATGGAGTTCGAGTTTGGCACGAACTGGTCGTTCTACTCGGGCTTCGTGGGCGATATCTTTGGTGCGCCGCTTGCCATCGAAGGGCTGATGGCCTTCTTCATGGAGTCCACGTTTATCGGCCTGATGGCATTCGGCTGGGACCGCCTTTCGAAGACGCAGCACCTGATCGTCACCTACCTCGTGGCACTCGGTTCGAACTTCTCGGCGCTCTGGATTCTCGTTGCAAACGGCTTCATGCAGAACCCACAGGGCGCCGCGTTCAATCCCGTGACCATGCGCATGGAGTTGACTAGCCTCGGCGCGCTGATCTTCAGCGAAGACGCGCAGACGAAGTTCGTTCACACGAGTATTGCGGGCTACGTCACCGCGGCCATCTTCGTCACGGGCATCAGCGCGTACTACATGCTCCGCGGCCGGCACATGGAGATCGCGAAGCGTTCGTTCCGCATGGCGAGCCTGTTCGGCGTGCTCTCGGTGGCGGGCGTGATCACGCTTGGCGATGCGCTGGGGTTCGTGGGCGGCCATGCGCAACCCTCGAAGCTCGCGGCCATGGAAGCGATGTGGCAGACGGAACAGGCGCCGGCGCCGTTCAATGTGGCCACCTGGCCGGTTCAGGGCGAGCAGCGTAACGCGTGGAGCATCCAGATTCCCTATGTCCTGACACCGCTCCTCACGCATACGCTCGACACGATCGTGCCCGGCATCGACCGCATCGAGGCCGATGCCGCGCGGCGCATCCGCAACGGCATTCCCGCAGTCGAGGCGCTCAAGGTGCTGAGTTCGGACCCAGGCAACGCCGCCGCGCTCGCGCAGTTCAACGCCCACAAGGACGACCTGGGCTACGGCTTTCTCGTGAAGCGCTATGCGAGCGGGCAGGACGTCGCGAACGCGACCGACGAGGACATCGCCCGTGCGTCGCGCGACGCCATTCCGAACGTCTTCACGATTTTCTGGGTCTTCCGTGCGATGGTCGCCTGCGGCTTGCTCA
Organism: Paraburkholderia sp. JHI2823; assembly: GCF_038900695.1. NCBI lineage: Bacteria > Pseudomonadati > Pseudomonadota > Betaproteobacteria > Burkholderiales > Burkholderiaceae > Paraburkholderia > Paraburkholderia sp. JHI2823. Next base: position 7,940 of record NZ_JAYMRY010000026.1, read on the forward strand.
TGCTCGCGTACTTCGTGCTCTCCGTGATCTTCTCGCTGCGAGGCGACATCGCGCGTCACCGCTGGTTCCTCAGGCTCGCGCCGTGGATGATTCCCGTTCCCTTCATCGCCTGCGAGATGGGCTGGATTACCGCCGAGGTGGGCCGCCAGCCGTGGACCGTGTTCGGCGTCCTGCCGACATGGATGTCCGCGTCGACGCACAGCGTGGGCTACATGATCTTCTCGCTCGCGGGATTCATGCTGATCTATACGGTTTTCGCGGCCGTCGAGATCTTTTTGATGACCCGGGCGATTCGCAAGGGGCCCGAAAGCCATCATGGCGACGGCGAGGCAGCCGTGCTCGAACCGGCCGCGCTGCCCGTCACGACTGTCAAGGAGCACTAAATGGAACTCTATTTATTCTTCAAGGTGCTCTGGTGGCTGCTCCTCGGCGTCCTGCTGATGGGGCTGGCGATCATGGTGGGCATGGACATGGGCGTTGGCGCGCTGCTGCGCTACGTGGGTCGGACCGACACTGAGCGGCGTATCGCGCTCAATACGATAGCGCCGCATTGGGACGGCAACCAGGTCTGGTTCATTCTCGGGGGCGGTGCGATCTTCGCCGCCTTTCCGCTGCTCTACGCCACTGCGTTTTCGGGACTCTACATCGTCATGCTGCTGTTGCTCTGGACGATGATCGTGCGGCCGCTCGGGTTCGAATATCGCAGCAAGCTTCCCACACCCGCATGGCGCAACGCGTGGGATTGGGCGCTCGTCGTGAGCGGCGCCGTGCCGATGATCGTCTACGGCGCGGGCATGGGCAACATGCTGCTGGGCGTGCCGTTTCACTTCGGCTGGGATCTGACATCGTTCTATACCGGTAGCTTCCTGAGTCTGCTCAATCCTTTCGCGGTGATGTGCGGAGTCCTGTCGCTCTCACTGTCGATCTGGATGGGTGGTGCGATGCTGATGGGGCGTACCGAGCGCGGCGCACTTTGGGCCAGGGCGAGGCGTGCGGCGACGGTGGGCGCAATCGTTGCCATCGTTCTCTTCACGATCGGCGGGATCTGGGCGAGCCATCTCAGTGGCTACCGCATCGAACATGCTCCAATGCCGGGCGTTGCCCAGACTCCGCTGCAGCAGGGCGTGACGAGAGCCGAGGGCGCATGGCTCGACAACTTCCACCTGTACCCCGCGCTGTGGCTCGTGCCGGCCCTTGGCTACGCCGGAATGGTCCTCGGCCTGCTCGCCATTCGCGCCGGCCGTGCGTCGCTCGCCTGGTGGCTCGGCGCACTGGCCTGGATCGGGGTGATCGGCACCGCCGGCGTGAGCCTCTTTCCGTTCCTCATGCCGTCGTCCAGCGACCCGTCGCAGAGCCTCACCGTTTGGAATGCGGTTTCGAGCCGCAACACGCTCATGTGGATGAGCGGTTGGACCGCAGTGTTCATGCCGGCGATCATCGCTTACACGAGTTGGGCGTTCTATGTCATGCGCGGAAAGGTGAAGGCCGAGCATGTCGAATCGAATCCGCACGCATATTGAAGGAGTGAGTCATGAAAATCGTCCAGCACTTTTTGGTGTTCATGGCCGTTGCGGTGATCGCAATCGTGCTCGGCGTGGTGGTCGGCGACTACGGTGCCTGGTACTTTTCCTGGCTGATCGGCACGGCAACGATTGTGCTTTTCGCCGTAGCCGGCGGTGTGCTGTTCGACACGCAGGAAAAGGAAAGAGGCTGACCAGCGCCGGTACCGCTGGTCATCGGCGCGGGCGCGCCCTGTGCAGTCGGAGCCGAACTGAAGCGGCTGCCTGGTTGGGGGCGCGGCGCTGGGTGCTGCCGGCGGTTTGCCAGGGCGAGTTGAGGCAGACCCTTGCGCAGGCCGGCGATTGCAATGCCGACTGTGAGATTGAATTGCCGGTGCTTTCGCCGCGACCGTTTTCGCGCAGGAGGTGCCGCGTCGAAACTTGCAGCTATGAAGGCCCAGACACTGATGGAACGGTTGCGAGAGGAGGTCGACGAGCGGGACGGATTCGCAGCGTACGCCGCTTCGCTACGGCGTGGCCGTGCATGCGACGGCGTGCGATTGAGAGGCCACGCCTCACGCGGCGAGTCCGTATCGGCATCAGGGCATTTCGTGTCGTTCCTGTTGCGCTTGTTGCGTGTCGAACAAAACGCCCCCCGCTGTCGCAAACAGCACGATCAACGCGGTGCCGACGAGCCACGAAAAGTACCAGAGACCGTAGTTGCCGACGATGACACCCACCACTATGGCGGCAACCGCGATCGCAAGGAACAACATGAATTGCAGAGCAGTTTTCATCGTGCCTCCGTCTTGTCGTGTATCGATAAGCGCGATGGCGGCGCGCCGCCGCACTAGCGCGATCTCCGGAAGGATTATAGGCGCCACGGTATCGACCAGGTAGGTAATCATCGATGTCTTACCCAGACGTATCACCCAGAAAAATCGTCGATCGCTGGCTGGCACGGCGCGCGGTCTCCATTCGCGCGGGCGTGGGCCAAACCGTGGCGCTCGGCATGGGATCGGGACTGCTGATGATGATGCAGGCAGCGTTGCTCGCCGCTGTCCTGAGCGCCGTGGTGATGGAGAAAGCGGCGCTCGCCCGGGTATGGCCGGCTCTGGCAGTGATGCTGCCGGTGATGGGCCTGCGTTTCGTTGTGATCCGGCTCGCAGAGCGCACCGCGTTCGCGGGTGCTGCTTCCATGCGGCAGGCACTGCGCGGCGAGCTGCTGCGCAAGTTGCAGGCGCTGGGGCCGATGTGGCTGCGCGGCGAGGCGAGCGGGGCCCTCGCGACCCATCTCGTCCAGGGTGTGGAAGCACTCGAGGGCTACTATGCGCGATGGTTGCCCGCACGCGCGCTGACGGTTCTGCTACCGTTCGCTATCCTTATGGTCGTGTTTCCGGTGGATCGGACCTCAGGGCTCGTCCTGCTGGCCACGGCGCCGCTGATTCCGCTATTCATGATTCTGCTCGGCAAGGCCGCTGCCGATGCGAACCAGCGCCAATGGAAACTGCTCGCGCAACTGGGGGCGCGATTCCTCGATTCGCTTCAAGGCATCACGACACTGAGGCTCTTCAATGCAGGCCGTCGTGAAGCCGCCGTCATCGCGCGGCTATCCGAGACTTATCGCACGAGTACCATGAAGGTGCTCAGGGTCGCGTTTCTTTCTTCGGTCGTGCTGGAATTTCTCGCGACCCTTGGCATCGCGGTCGTCGCAGTGCTGGTGGGTTTTCATCTGCTTTACGGAAAGATCCCGCTTTTGCGCGGTTTGTTCGTCTTGTTGCTCGCGCCCGAGTTCTACCTGCCGCTGCGCACGCTGGGCAGCCGGTATCACGAGCGGCTCGACGCGATCGCGGCCGCGGAGCGCATCATGGAAATACTCGACCTGCCCGAACCGGTCAACGGCGGTTCGCGGTTGCCGCTGCCTGCCGCGAACGGCTACAGGATCCGCTTCGACAATGTTTCCCACTCATGGTCGCCCGGGCGCGCCGCACTCGACGGCCTTCACCTGGTCGCCGAAGCGGGGCGCATCACGGCGCTGGTCGGACCCAGCGGCGCGGGCAAGAGCACGGTGCTGAACCTGCTGCTGGGTTTCGAGCCTGCAACCGCCGGGACCATTTCTGTCAACGGGCAGTTGTTGAACGAGACCGATCTCGATGACTGGCGCGCGCGCGTGGCGTGGGTGCCGCAACGTGCGCATGTGTTTGCGGGCACGGTACGGGAGAATCTCCTGATTGCCCGGCCGGAAGCGGACTTCGATGCCCTGCGTGCGGCGGCGGCAAACGCGGGCGCCGACGCATTCATTCAAGCGCTGCCGCACGGTTACGACACGCGCCTCGGTGAACGCGGAGTGGGGCTGTCGGGCGGACAGATCCAGCGACTCGCCCTGGCGCGCGCTTTCCTGAAGGATGCGCCCGTGCTCCTGCTCGACGAACCCACAGCGAGCCTGGACGCCCACACCCAGGCGAGCCTTCACCATGCGCTGCGCCGCCTCGCCCGCGGCCGCACAGTGATCCTCGTCGCACACCGGCTGGCAACGGCGGCCCTTGCCGACTCGATCGTGGTCATCGACAAGGGCAAAGCCGTGCAGTCGGGAACGCATGCACGGCTTGCGGATGAAGAGGGTGTCTATCGGCGGCTTATCGAGGCCGAAGTGGGTGGTCTCCCATCGCGTGCGGAGGTCGAGGCATGAAACCGTCTGATCGTACTGCCGCGCCAACGCCACACGATCGCGCTGTCACGCGTGCCGATCTCCGGCGCCTCATCGTGCTGCTTCGCCCTTATTGGTGGTGGATGGCCGCAGGCGCCGCGTTGTCGCTCGGGACCGTACTCGCCAATGTCGCCTTGATGGCAGTTGCCGGCTGGTTCATTGCATCGATGGCGCTGGCCGGCGCGACGCATCTTGCATTCGACTACTTCACTCCAGCTGCGCTAATCCGCGCCTGCGCGATCATCCGCACCGGAGCGCGTTACGTCGAGCGAGTCGTGACGCACGAAGCCACGCTAAGGCTTCTCGCGCGCTTGCGCGTATGGCTCTACACCCGCATCGAGCCGCTTGCACCGGCGGGTCTCGAGCACCTGCGCGGCGCCGACCTGGCGACGCGCATTCAGTCCGATATCGACAGTCTCAGCAATCTCTACCTTCGTGCAATGGTTCCCATCGTGACAGGCGGCGTGGGAACGCTAGTGATCGTCGCGGTGCTGTCGGCATTCAGTGTGCCGGTTGCGGCAGTCGCGTTGCTGTTTTTGCTGCTGGCCGGGATTGCGTTACCGGCCATCGGCTTCACGACGACACGCGAACCCGCCCGTGCCAGCGTCGCTTTGCGCGCCGAAATGCACGAGGTCATCGTCGATAGCCTGCAGGGACTCGGCGAGCTTCAGGTTTATGGCGCAGCGTCCACGTACGCGCAAAAGGTCGATCGGCTTTCCGCGCGATTGGTCGGGCAGCAGGAGAAGATTAGTCATGCCAGGGGACTTTCGGAGGCGGCGCTCGCCGTCTGCGTTTCGGCCGCGACGTGGTGCGCGCTGCTGCTGGCCATCCCACGAATGACGTCCTCTTCCCTGGCGCCAGCGGACGTCGCCATGCTCGCGTTTCTCGTGCTCGCGAGTTTCGAAGCGGTCATGCCGATTTCCCAGGCGCTCCAGCTTCTAGGCGAAAGCCTTGCCGCTGCCCGCCGGATCTTCGAACTGGCGGACGCGACGCCTGCGGTGCAGGATCGTCCGGAGCCTGTTGCGCTGGCAACGGGCAACGATTTAGTGGTGCGCGATTTGAGCTTCCGGTACGGCGATGCACTTCCGTGGATTCTGCGTGATCTCTCATTCGAACTTCCGGCCGGCCACCGTCTTGCCATCGTTGGCGCGAGCGGCGCAGGAAAGAGCACTCTCGTGCAACTGCTGCTCCGTTTCCGGGACTATTCGATCGGACGCATCGAACTGGGCGGGCTCGATTTGCGCGATTGCGCGGCCGAAGCGGTGCGCTCCCGCATTGCCGTCGTTTCGCAGGACACCTGGCTTTTCAATGACACGATCCGGGCGAACCTGCTGATCGCACGCCCGGATGCCGATCAGGCCAGCCTGGAGGCGGCATGCCGCGACGCGCAGCTGCACGCGTTCATCTGCAGCCTGCCGCAGGGCTATGACACGCAGGTCGGGGAGGCAGGTACGCGGCTGTCGGGTGGCCAGGCCCGGCGGCTCGCGATTGCCCGCGCGCTGCTGCGCGATGCGCCAATCCTGGTGCTGGACGAGCCGACAGAGGGGCTGGACACCGAAACCGAACAGGCTTTGATGGCCGCTGTCGTCAAGTTGATGGCGGGGCGCAGCGTTGTTCTCATTACGCACAGGCTCGAGGGGCTTGCGGGACAGTTTGACAGGATCCTCGTGCTGGATGAATGCCGCGAGGCGCAGGCGAATTGATTCCGGACGCTCTCGCACCGGAGAAGGCCCAGAACCCGAGGCGTCTCGGCGCCACACGCGAAGAGCAGCTGGACCGGTGAGAGACCAGCATGCTCAGTCAAGCTTCGCAGCAGTCCCCCCATATTCCCCGCATGCGGCATGGTGTTCGCTGCGCCTCCCGGTTCACGCGAGAACGGCCTTGGCGAGCATCCCGAGCGCCACGCAAACGAGAATGCCCGCAAACCCGGCCTGGACATGATGAGCGGCCAGGCGATGCGACACGAGACGTCCACCCAGCATCCCCGCGGCGGTGGCGACGCTGAACCACAAGGCGACCTCGAAGGGAAAGCCCGTGCCGTGCATCGCCGTCGCCAGCACACCGCCGCTGCCGACCAGCGCGATCACCATGAGCGACGTCGCGACGATGCCGTGCATCGATACGTCGGTGAGCTTGCGCATCAGCGGCACGATGATGAATCCACCGCCCACGCCGAGAAGCCCCGTCATCAGGCCGGTCAGCGATCCGGTCGCCGCCAGCGCCGCTGCGGTGGGCCATGACCAGTCGAACCGGCCCGTCGCCGGGTTGATATGCGCGACGCAAAGCGGCGACGCCTGCTGTGCCGATGCCTTGCGCGCGAGCGTCTGACGAAGGAGCCGGAAGGCCACGAAAAGCATGACGCAGGCGAACAGACCCAGCAGCAGCCTTTGCGGCAGCGCGCGTGCGAGGCGCGCGCCCACGGCCGTGGCGGGAACTCCGAGCGCGGCCATCAGGAGCGCGGCGCGGTAGCGGACCAGACGTTTGCGGAATGCCTCGAGCGCGCCCACTGCCGCGCTGCCCGCGACGGCGACGAGCGCGACGGGCGTCGCCTGCTGCATGGGCCATCCCATGCCGAAGACGAGCGCGGGTACGGCGAGGATGCCGCCGCCGGCGCCCGTGAGTCCGAGAATGGCGCCCACCGCGGCGCCGAGAAAAAGCGAGACCAGCATCGATCACCTCGAAGGACGGCAAGCGGACGGGTATCAGTCGGCCACCTGGGGTTGCACGAACCACTCCCGCCCCTTGAGCATGCCTCGCCAGTACAGCGGCGGCAGGATGCGCTCCTTGAGCAGCCAGGCGAGACCGGATGGTTTCTTCCCGTCGATGATCCAGGTGGGGAACGTCGGTGCGACCTTGCCGCCATAGAGAAACTCGGCGAGCACGATCTTCCCGCGCTCGACGGTGAGCGGGCACGAACCGTAACCGTCGTAAGTCGCTGCGCCGCGCTTCACGCCCAGCGCGGCAAGCACGTTGTGCGCGACAACCGGTGCCTGCTTGCGCGCGGCGGCCGCGGTTTTGGCGTTCGGCGTATTCGTGGCGTCGCCGAGCCCGAAGATGTTTTCGTGGACCTTGTGGCGCAAGGTGCCCGGATCGACGTCGACCCAGCCGCCCGCATCGGCCAGCGGGCTGACGCGGATGAAATCGGGCGCCTTCTGTGGGGGCACGACGTGGAGCATGTCGAAGCCCGTTTCGAACGTCTCGCTGCGGCCGTCGGGCAGCGCGCGCGTGAAGGTCGCTTGCTTCGCTTCGCCGTCCACGGCCGTCAGGTTGAAGCCGAAGTTCAGATCGATGCCGTACGTCTTGACGTACTCCATCAGCGCGGGCACATAGTCGGCCACACCGAAGAGCGCCGCGCCGGCATTGAAGAACTCGACATCGATCTGGTCGAGCCGGCCGGTGCGCCGCCAGTGATCGCACGAGAGATACATGGCCTTCTGCGGCGCGCCCGCGCATTTGATCGGCATGGGCGGCTGCGTGAAGAGCGCGCGGCCGCCCTTGAGCTGCTGCACCAGCTGCCACGTGTAGGGCGCAAGGTCGTAGCGATAGTTGGAAGTCACGCCGTTGCGCCCGAGCGTCTGCGGTAGTCCGTCAATCGCGTTCCAGTCCAGCTTCAGGCCAGGGCAGACAATGAGCTGCCGGTATTTCACGACGCGGCAGCCTTCGAGGATCACGGCATTCGCGGTGGGTTCGAACGCGGCCACCGCTGCTTTGATCCAGCGTACGTTGTGCGGCAGCACGGCGCCCATCGGACGAGCGGTCGTTTCCGGGCGGAATACGCCCGCGCCCACCATCGTCCAGCCCGGCTGGTAATAGTGCACATCGGCGGGGTCGATGATCGCGATGTCGAGATCGGGCGCTCGGGCGAGCAGACTCGACGAGACGGCGACGCCTGCGGCCCCTGCGCCGACGATCACGACGTCGTGCTGTTCCTCGGTGGCGATGCGCGGCGAGCCGATGCGGCGCGTGAGCCCGCTCAGGTCCACGCCGGCGCGTTTGCCTGCGGCGAGGATCTCGACGAGCGACATGGTGGACGCGCTAGCCAGCGCCCACAGCGTCGCCGAGCGCATGCCGCTGCGGCAGTAGGCGAGCAGGGGGCGTGGCAGGGTGTTCAGGTAGTCGCGGAATCGTTCGGCATCCTGATCGCTTACCTTGCCCGATTCCACCGGAAGGTAATGTGCCTCCATGCCAAGCTGCCGTGCTGCCTGCTCGATTTCCGTGAACGTGGGCTGGTCCGCGCCTTCACCATCGGAGCGGTTGCAGATGATCGCGCGAAAGCCCATCTCGCGCAACGCGGCCAGATCGGCGACGCCGATCTGAGGGGATACGGCAAAAGTGTCCGTGAGCCTTTTGAGTTCCATGCTTGCCTCTTGTGTATTCGTTGATGTCCGACGCGTCGCTCAAAGGACGTTGACCGGGATCTTGATGTAGGAAACGCCATTGCTCTCCGGCTCCGGCAAGTGGCCGGCACGCATGTTGACCTGCACTGAAGGCAGGATCAGCACGGGCATGTCGAGCGTGGCGTCGCGGGCCGTGCGCATGGCGATGAACGAGGCCTCGTCGATGCCGTCGTGCACGTGGACGTTGGATTCGCGTTCCTCGGCCACGGTGGTTTCGAATTTCACGGCGCGACCGCCCGGCTGGTAGTCGTGGCACATGTACAGGCGCGTCTCGGGCGGCAGGCTCAGCACACGGCGGATCGACCGGTAGAGCGTCCCCGCGTCGCCGCCGGGAAAGTCGCAGCGGGCGGTTCCGTAGTCGGGCATGAACAGCGTGTCGCCGACGAAAGCGGCCTGCTGGGCGCCGTCGCTGACCACATAGGTCACGCACGCGGGCGTATGCCCCGGCGTGTGCATCACGCGGACCTCCAGGTCGCCCACGTGGAACGTATCGCCGTCGGCGAACAGGCGATCGAACTGCGAGCCGTCGGTGCGGAAGTCCGGACCCGCGTTGAAGAGCTTGCCGAATACGCCCTGGACATGCGTGACTTCGCCGCCGATGGCCACTTTGCCGCCGAGCCTTTCCTTCAGATACGGCGCCGCGGAAAGGTGATCGGCGTGGACATGGGTTTCGAGCAGCCATTCCACGCGGGCGCCCAGCGATTCGACGCGGCTGGCGAGCCGGTCTGCCGTGTAGCTGCGGGTGCGACCCGATTTCGGGTCGTAGTCGAGCACGGTGTCGATGAGCGCGCAGCGGCGCGTTCCGTTATCGAGCAAGAGATAGCTCACGGTCCACGTGGCCGGATCGAAGAACCCTTCGACGGAAAATCTGCAGGCAGGCATTCTGGTTTATTCCTCGCAAATGGCGGACGCTCGGTCCTGGCGAGGAATAACAAGTCAATAATCGTGCCAGTCGGGTTGCGCACAACGTCGCAGACCCTTAACGCATTGATTCAGATCGTTTTTCCCGTGCATGCTGACCGGTTGGTATCGCCCGGCGAGAGCGCGTGGGTGCGACGCGAATGACATGACGACTGCCAAATGGCAGTCCGTGGCATAATTGGCAGTCTCGAACTATCGATGCGACAGCAACGACCGACGATCATGACTTCGCCTGACCTGACACCGACTGGTTCGCCCTTGCCCGACATCGCGCCGGATGTCGCCGCGCTGGTCTCGTACCTGGAGTACGACCCGCTGCCCGCCATCGTGCTCGATCCGCACTACCGGATTCTGGCCGCGAACCGGGCGTATCAGCGGCAATTCGGCGTCGAGGGCCAGGCGCACGTGGGCCGCAGGTGCTATCAGGTTTCCCACCACTACGACGTGCCCTGCGATCAGGCAGGAGAGCACTGCCCGATGAAGCGCGCGGCGGAAAATCGCGGCGCGGACCGCGTGCTGCATATCCATCACACGCCGCGCGGCCCGGAACACGTGGACGTCGAACTGCGCCCGATCTTCGATGCGCGCTCGGAGATCATCGCGTATGTCGAGCGCCTGGCGACGGTTCGGGGCGCGTCGCCGAGAACCAGCGCGGAAGGCCTCGTCGGCCGCGCAACGGCGTTCAACGATGCGATCTCCGCTCTGCAGCGTGTCGCGCCGTCGACGTTGCCGGTCCTGCTGCTCGGCGAGTCCGGCACGGGCAAGGAACTGTTCGCGCATGCGCTTCACGAAGCGAGCGACCGGGCGCAACGGCCGTTCGTCGTGGTCGACTGCTCAGGCATTACCGAAACGCTTTTCGAAAGCGAACTGTTCGGGTTCGAGAAGGGGGCGTTCACGGGCGCCACCGGCCGCAAGCAGGGCGTGGTCGAAACCGCGCAGGGCGGCACGCTGTTTCTCGATGAAATCGGCGATGTGCCGCTCTCGATCCAGGTCAAGCTGTTGCGCCTCATCGAATCCGGCACCTTCAGGCGTGTCGGCAGCACCGAGACCCAGCGCGCCGATTTCCGGCTCGTCGCGGCGACTCACAAGCCGCTCGAGCAGATGGTCGCGGCGGGGCAGTTTCGCTCGGACCTCTACTTCCGCATCAGTGCCTTTCCCATCCATTTGCCCGCGGTGCGCGAGCGCAGCGAAGACATTCCGCTTCTTGCGGACTCCATCCTCGAACGCATTGCTTCGGCGAAATACCGATCTTCGCGCAAGGCGACGATTTCGCCCGATGCACTCGCGCTGCTGCGCGCCTATGCATGGCCGGGCAACATCCGCGAATTGCGCAACGTGCTCGAACGCGCAAGCCTCCTTGCAGACGACGGCGTGATTCGCCCCGAGCAACTGCCGGAGGCGCTCAGGCGAGAGGTCTTGTCGCCGGTCGAGAAACCGTCCGCGACGGGTTTCGCCGTGCCTCGCAAGATAACGGATGCGGAACTGGCACGTGCCGCGGCGGAATGCGGCGGCAAACGCAGTGAGCTCGCGGCACGGCTCGGCATGAGCGAGCGCACGCTCTATCGCCGGCTCAAGGCGCTCACGGACGCGGCAAAGGACGCCTGAGCCAACGCCAGTCCGGGATCTAGTCGACAAGCAAGTGAATCAGGCCAATCGCAGCGAAGGTACAGACGAGGCCGGCGGTGCACGCGACGATCAACTCAAACGTGCGGTCTCGGCGATGCGCTTTGGCGCCGGCTTCGCTGGGGAGATCGCTGGCAGCGGATTGCGGACAATGCGCTCCTCCGCGCAGATCCATCGACTGCTGTTGTTGAATGCGCGATAAATCAATCAGGAAACGCGGGCCCATGGCTGACCTCCGTGTGGCGGTATTAAGTTGACAAGTCCACCACAAAGATAGCACATCTTTCAATTTGAAAGAATTCGGGCTGGTGCGATCGTGTGTGACAGACCGCCGCGCCGATGGCGCGTCTGCCTGCGTCTTTGCATACTGGACCGTTTCGCCTGGTGCTTGATTGGTTGCGAGTTCAGCCGGACTGGCACGGTGACGGCGGTGATTGAGAGAAGGAGTCGTTCCGGACGACGCGAATTAAACGAACGCTGACGATTTCATGGCAATGACAAGTGACTACCCACCCAATATAGTCGATTAGTTAACTTTCGTGGCTTTCCGTGCCGCTCAGCAGTTCGATGATCTGGCTTCGCAGCCATATGCTCGCCTGATCCTGCTCGCTGCTGCGATGCCAGTACAAGTGCCACGCCAGCCTGGGGAGCGGAAAAGGCAGTTCGAAAATGCGTGCGTCGTAACGTTGTAGGAGCTGCACCGGCGCAGTCAGCGCGAGATCGGTGCGCAAGGCGACGAGCGGTGCGACCATATAGTGCTGCACGCGCATTCTCATCTGCCGCTGTTTGCCGAGCTTTTTCAGTTCCGCGTCGACGAAGCCGCTTCCCTGGCGGCGGCTCGACACCTGGATATGACCCAGCGCGAGGTAGTCGTCCATGCCCAGTCTGCTGCCGGTGAACGGATGATCGTGGCGCAGCATGCACGCGTAGCGGTCGCTGCTGAGCGGCGCCTGACGCAATTGCGGGTCGTCGATAAACGGCACATCGATGGCAAAATCGATCTTGCCCGTTTCGAGCGCGGCGGCCACTTCGCTGCGTGGCGTGAAGTAGCACTCGATGTTCATGCCCGGCGCCTGTTGCTGAAGCAGCTCGCCTAGCGCGGGCAACAGCATCGCTTCCGTCAAATCGGGCATGCTCAAGCGGAACGTGCGTTGCGATGTGGCGGGGACGAATATGTCGCCCGCGGTCGCGCTCGCTTCGAGGAGCTGTAGCGCCTCACGCACGCGGCCCACGATATTTTCGGCGAGCGGCGTGGGCACCATGCCGGACGGCGTGCTCACGAAGAGCGGATCGTTCAGCGCCTTGCGCAAGCGCGCAAGCGCGTTGCTCACCGCCGGTTGCGTGATGAAAAGCGCCTCGGCCGCGCGGGTGAGATTGCGCTTTTCGTAGATCGACGCAAATACGACGAACAGGTTCAGATCCAGCTTCGGTGAACGCATTTCACAGGCTCCGTTTGCCGACATCATAAACGAGCCGAAGTGTGATGCTGCGTCCTTGCGGGTCACGCAGGCGTCAGTCGCGCGGCGGGATGTTCAGCAGGCGGCCGTCGAGCCGAGCCGGTCCTTGCTGCTGCCGATTTCCATGCGCGCGATGGCCTGGAGATGCACTTCGTCGGGGCCATCCGCGTAACGCAGTGCGCGAGCCCAGGTCCAGTGATCGGCGAGGGGCGTGTCGGGACTCAGGCCCATCGCGCCGAACACCTGCATCGCGCGGTCGCACACTGTCGAATACACCTGCGGCACCAGCGCCTTGATCATGGAGATCTCCTTGCGCGCCGCTTTCGCGCCCACTTCGTCGAGCAGCCAGGCCGTTTTGAGCACGAGCAGCCGCGCCTGATCGATTTCGATTCGCGATTTTGCAATCCACTCGCCCACGGTGCCGTGCTGATGCAGATACTTGCCGAAAGTCTTGCGCTCCTGCGCGCGCTCGGTCATCAGTTCGAGCGCCAGTTCCGCCGCGCCGATTGAACGCATGCAATGGTGAATGCGTCCGGGGCCGAGCCGGGCCTGCGCAAGCGCGAAGCCGCTGCCTTCCTCACCGAGCAGATTCGCCGCCGGTACCCGTACGTTCTTGAAGGTGACCTCGCAATGGCCTTCGGGCGAAACGTGATTCATCACGGGAATGTTTCGTACGATCGTCACGCCCGGAGTTTCCACGGGCACGAGGATCATGCTTTGCTGACGATGGCTCTCGGCGTTCGGGTCGGTCTTGCCCATGACGATGAAGAGCTTGCAGTTTGGATGCGCCGCGTTCGTGATGAACCACTTGCGGCCATTGATCACGTAGTCGTCGCCGTCGCGGCGAATGGATGTGGTGATGTTCGTGGCGTCGGAGGAGGGCACGTCCGGCTCCGTCATGGCGAACGCAGAGCGGATCTTGCCTTCGAGCAGCGGGACGAGCCAGGCTTCGCGCTGCGCGGGCGTGGCGAACATATGCAGCAACTCCATGTTGCCGGTGTCGGGCGCGTTGCAGTTGAACACCTCCGATGCCCACGACACACGGCCCATGACCTCCGCGAGCGGCGCGTATTCGAGGTTCGTGAGACGCGTGCCGGGTTCATCGTCCTTCAAATGCGGGAGGAAGAGATTCCATAAGCCTTCAGCTTTGGCGATGGCCTTGAGGTCTTCCATGAACGACACGGGGTACTGGCCCGCATGCACTTCTTCGAGCCACTGGCGCTGGCGCGGCACGATGTGTTCGTCCATGAAGCCGCGCACGCGGCGCAGCAGGTCTTCGACCTTGGGGCTATAAGCGAAATTCATGATCGGTTCCTTGGGTACGATTCATCAAATCGTCAGACCGCCATCGACGACGATGCATTCGCCGTTCGTGTAGCTCGCTGCGTCGGACACGAGATAGAGCACGGTGCCCGCCATTTCATGCGGTTCGCCGTGACGGCGCAGGGGAATCTCGTTCATCCAGCGCTCGTAGATTTCCTTGTTCTCGAACAGCGCGCCCGCAAACTTCGTTTTCGTGAGACCGGGCAAGAGCGCATTCACGCGAATGCCAAGCGGTCCGCACTCCTTGGCGAAGGCGCGCGTCATGTTGACGACCGCGGCCTTCGTGATCGAATAGATGCCCTGCAGGTCGCCGGGCTGCAGCGCGTTGACCGAGGCGGTGTTGACGATGGCGCCGCGCCCCTGCGCCTTCATCATCTTTCCGGCTTCGACCGACATGAAGAAATAGCCGCGTATGTTGACGTCCACGGTCTTGTTGTACGCGCCGAGGTCCGTGTCGAGGATATGGCCGAAATACGGGTTGGCCGCCGCGTTGTTGACGAGGATGTCGAGGCGCCCGTGTTTTTCGCGGATGTGCGCGAAGGTGGCAGCAATGTCTTCCATGCGGCCGACATGGCAGGCAAAGGCTTCGGCGCTGCCCCCGGTCTCGCGGATGGCGGCCGCGACCGACTCGCAGTCTTCGAGCTTGCGGCTCGACACGATCACATGCGCGCCCTGTTCGGCGAGCAAGCGGGCGATCGCCTCGCCAATGCCGCGGCTTGCGCCCGTCACGAGAGCGATCCGGCCCGTCAGGTCAAAGAGATTCGTGCTCAATGTCGTTTCCTTTCTTTCGGTTCAATGGCGTGGCGCGTCAGTCGATCAGTTCCACGGCGAGTGTTGCGAGCGGCGCGGCCATTGCGCCCACCTCGTGCGCGTTCGCATTGGAGGCGTTGCCTTGCAGGGCGCGCGCCTTGACGCCCTGAGCAATCGAGGCCAGTCGGAAAAAGCTGAATGCCAGATAAAAATTCCAGTTCTCGATGCGGGGCAGGCCGCGCAGCTCGCAGTACTGCGCCACCATTTCTTCTTCCTCGGGAATACCGAGCGCCGAGCGGTCCAGACCGCGCAGCCCCGAGATATTGCCCTTCGAGGGCAGGCGCAGGCACATGCAAAAATAAGCGAGGTCGGCGAGCGGATTGCCGAGTGTCGAGAGTTCCCAATCGAGAATCGCGCGCACCCGCGGCGCGTCGTGCGCAAAGACGAGGTTGTCGATGCGGAAGTCTCCGTGCACGAGCGAAAGACGCTGCGCATCGGCGGGGCAGTGCGCGGGAAGCCAGTCGATCAGCGCATTCATGGCTGCGATCGGTTCGGTCTCGGCGGCACGGTATTGCCGTGTCCAAAGCTCGATCTGGCGCTCGAAATAATTGCCTGCGCGGCCGTAGTCGCCGAGGCCTACGGTGTCGACGTTCACGTCGTGGAGCGCAGCGAGTGTCGTCACGATCGACGCGTAATAGTCGCGCCGCGCATCGCGCTCGACCTCGGGAAGGGCAGGACTCCAGAAGATGCGCCCGTCCTCGTAGCTCATCAGATAGAACATGCTGCCGATGACTTCGCGGTCTTCACACAGATGCCAGGCGTGCGCCACAGGCACGCCGGTGCCGGCGAGCGCGCGCAGCACGCGGTACTCGCGATCGACCGCATGCGCGGACTTGAGCAACTGCCCCGGAGGTTGGCGGCGCAGGACGTAGCGCCGCTCAGGCGTGTCGAGCAACCAGGTCGGGTTGGACTGGCCGCCCGCAAATTTGTCTGCCTTCAGAGGCCCGCGAAAGTCCGGAACGTGCTGCTGCAAATACGCTGCAAGCCGGTCGAGGTCGAGAGAGGTCGAGGTGGATTCGCTGTTCATATCTCTTGCTGCGTATCTGTCGGGGTTCAGCCGTAGGTCTGGAATGCGTGGCGTAGCGGATCGTCGAGATGCGAAATAGCGTTGAAGCTCGACAGTTGGAGCGCTTCGCGATTGAAGAAGCAATGGGTGACGCTGCTGTTGCGGATCTGCAGGTTGAGGGCGATAGCCGTCGTCGCGCTCGCGTGCAACACCTGTTGGGTCAACGCGCCAATCACGCCACCCGAGGTGACGGCCAGCACGCGTTGCGCGCCGCTTCGCTGGATGATTTCGCGCACGTGCGCGACGCGCTGCTGAAATGCATTCCATGTTTCGGGCACGCGTGCATCGAGAGTACCTTCGGCCCATAGAAGCAGCACTTGTCGAAGCGCCTTGAAGAATTCGCGCGGACTGCCTTTGGACGCATCCGCGAGATGGCGGTGTTCGTCGCCTGGTGCGCGAAAGAGCGCGTGGAAATCGTATTCGTCGAGCGATGGGTGAACTTCGTGTTCCAGGGGAAGGCCGGGTAGCGCGCGGCGTATCGCATCGAGCGACTGGGCATGACGCCGCAGCGTGCCGGTGAAGACGCGATCGAAGCGCAGGCCGTTGCGCGCGAAATGCTCACCAAGCCACACGCATTGCTGTTCGCCTTTATCCGAAAGACAGTCGTAGTTGTCCGCGCCAAGCGACGCTTGGCCGTGCCGCACCAGGTAGAGTTCCGCCATCGCAAGCTTTGCCAAGTAAGAGAGGAAGAAGCAGCTTAGCGATGACGAGGGTATTGACGAAGTTTATTTAATTTATACGGGGACATTCACCACGGTGATGATGGCATTTCCAGCCTGTGGGTGGTAACGAGATGCCGCGCTGCGGTGGGATCGCGACAATGATGCGATTGCCCAATGTGCAGAATGCCGAAGGACTCGATGCAATGCTTCGTCGGTGGGCCCTTAGACCTGGGTGACGCGTGTTTGCCGGTCAATGAGCTAGCGTAAACCCTTGCGCTCCGCCGTCGAGATAAAGCGCGTGCCTCGTTGCATCGCGGCGCGTACCGAGTCGCGCGAATGCTGGGTTCTCGCAAGGTCATGCAAGAAGCTCATGCCCCTCATGAAAACATATCGATTGTCGGTGCGAGGCGGCACCGCTGAGAATGGTTTGGACAACGATGCAGGTGCGTGTGCACAGGATGCACCGGGCCAGTATCGACATCTGGCGGAACCAACCAGGAACGCGACAAACCATGAACTATCCGGAACTTACCGCCAGCTTCGGGGAAGCCGGCGCGAGGCCGATCGAATGGCCGCACGTAACCGGCCTGACCTGCGCAGAGGCACTCGTCGCCTTGCTCGAGGGATACGGCGTCCAGCACGTTTTCGGGATCCCTGGCGTGCATACCGTGGAGCTTTATCGGGGGCTGGCCGCTTCGTCCATTCGCCATGTCACGCCGCGCCATGAACAGGGCGCAGGCTTCATGGCCGACGGCTATGCACGCGTGACGGGCAAACCGGGCGTGTGCTTCGTCATCACCGGGCCGGGCATGACGAACATTGCGACCGCTATGGCGCAGGCCTATGCCGACTCCATTCCGATGCTGGTGATATCGAGCGTCAATGCGCGTCGCCAACTCGGCAATGGAGAGGGAAGGCTCCACGAACTGCCGTCACAGCGCAACGTGTTCGCCGGGCTTACGGCGTTCTCGCATACGCTGCTCGATGCTGCGGAACTGTCGCAGGTGCTGGCCCGGGCATTTGCCGTTTTCGGCGGTGCGCGGCCGCGTCCCGTGCACATCGAAATTCCACTGGACGTGATCGTCGCGCCAGCTCGCGGCATGAATCTGATGCCAGCCATGCTGCCATCGAGGCCGGCGGGGTGCCCAACAGCGCTCGCCGCGGCGGCAGACCTGCTCGCCACGGCGCAACGTCCGCTGATTCTCGCAGGCGGTGGCGCGCTGCACGCCGCGGCCGAACTGCAGGAGCTCGCCGAGCGCCTGCAGGCGCCGGTTGCGCTGACGATCAACGCCAAGGGCCTGCTCCCGCCCGGACACCCGTTGCTGCTCGGCTCGACGCAATCGCTGCCGCCAACGCGGGCGCTGGCCCGCGAAGCGGACGTCGTGCTCGCGGTCGGCACCGAGTTGGGCGAAACCGACTACGACGTGGTGTTCGACGGCGGCTTTTCGATCGAGGGCCGGCTGATCCGCATCGACATCGACGCGCAGCAACTGATGCGCAACTTCAATCCCGACGTGGCCATCGCCGCCGATTCGCGGCAAGCGCTTGGCAGCCTGTCGACGCGGCTGCATGAATGCATCCCGTCGGCGCACCAGCGCGACTGGGGCGCGCAGCGGGTTGCGCTCGCGAGGCATGCCGTGGAGGCGAGCTACGACGCGGCGACACGCTCGCAGAAGCGCCTCGTCGACACGATCACCGCCGCGTTGCCACACGTCATCATCGCGGGCGACTCGACGAGCCCCGTGTATGCGGGCAACTTCGTGCACGACGCACCGCAGCCGCGTTCATGGTTCAACTCGTCGACTGGCTACGGCACGCTGGGCTATGGGCTTCCCGCGGCGGTTGGCGCGAAACTCGCCGCGCCCGATCGCCCCGTGGTTTGCCTGATCGGCGACGGCGGGCTGCAGTTCACGCTGCCGGAACTCGCCAGCGCCGTGGAAGCCAGGGTGCCCGTTGTGGTTCTCCTGTGGAACAACTTCGGCTACGGCGAGATACGCCGCTACATGACGGCGCGCGACATCGTGCCGGTCGGCGTCGATATCCACACGCCGGATTTCCTCGCGCTGGCGCGCGGTTTCGGGTGCATGGCCTGTCGCGTGGATACGCCCGATGCGCTTGCTGCCCAACTGCAGCAGGCAGTGTCGCGCGATATCCCAACCGTAATCGAAGTGAACGAAGCGGACTGGTTTGCGCGGGTGCCGGCATGAAACAGCATGAATGGTTCGAGCCCGGCGTCGCGTTGCGTACGCAGCTCTACATTGACGGCTTCTGGTGCGCGGGCGAGGGCGGGCAGCGTCTGCCGGTCGTCAACCCATCGACCGAAGCAACGATCGCCCAGGTCGAAGCCGGCAACGCCGCCGATGTCGATTGTGCGGCGCGGGCCGCCGCACGGGCCTTTCGCACATGGAAAAAGACCACCGGCGCGCAGCGCGCAACGCTGCTGCGTGCGATTGCTCGCGGCGTAAGCGACCGGCGTGACCATCTGGCGGTCCTCCAGTCCCTCAACAACGGCAAACCGCTGGACGAAGCGCGAATCGACGTGAGCGACGTGATCGCCACGTTCGACTACTACGCGGACCTCGCAGAACAACTCGACGAAATCGGCGAATCTGCGGTATCGATTCCCGGCGACGCGTATCGGGCGACCATCCGGCGCGAGCCCGCGGGTGTGGTCGCGCTGATCGTGCCGTGGAACTTTCCGATGGTCACAACGGCCTGGAAACTCGCGCCTGCGCTTGCCGCGGGCTGCACGGTCGTTCTCAAGCCATCCGAAGTCACGCCGCTGCCAGAACTGGAGCTTGCCGCGATCGTGGCGGACGCCGGGGTGCCGGGAGGCGTGCTCAATGTCGTGACGGGCACGGGCACCGA
This sequence comes from Paraburkholderia sp. JHI2823, assembly GCF_038900695.1. Lineage (NCBI taxonomy): Bacteria > Pseudomonadati > Pseudomonadota > Betaproteobacteria > Burkholderiales > Burkholderiaceae > Paraburkholderia > Paraburkholderia sp. JHI2823. The sequence goes on from NZ_JAYMRY010000026.1 coordinate 27,273, forward strand.
AGTCGGGGCGCCGCTCGCGGCACACCCGCTCATCGCGAAGGTCTCGTTCACCGGCAGCACGGCCGTTGGCGCGCAGGTCATGAAAACGGCAGCGGACACGATCAAGGGCGTGAGCCTGGAGCTGGGCGGGAAGTCTTCCATCATCGTGTACGCCGATGCGGATCTCGACCTTGCCACCGACCTGGTTGCCGGCGGCGCATTCTTCAACGCTGGCCAGATGTGCTCGGCCACGTCGCGCGTGCTGGTCGAGCGTCCGATAGCGGACGCACTCGCCGCGCGTCTCGCAGACCGGGTAACGCGCACAGTCGTGGGTGATCCCTTCAAGGCCGGCGTGCAGATGGGGCCCCTCGCCAACCGCGCGCAATACGAACGCGCGCAGCGTTACATCGCCCGCGGCAAGGCCGACGGCGCACGTTTCGTGATCGAAGGCGAGGCGCCAGCCGGTCCCGGCTATTTCGTGAAACCGACGATGTTCGTCGATATCCCGACCGAAAGCCCGCTGTGGCGCGAGGAAATCTTCGGCCCCGTGCTGTGCCTGCGCAGCTTCGATTCCGAGGACGAGGCCATCGGCGCGGCCAACGATACCGAGTTCGGCCTGGTCGCCACGGTCGTCACGCGCGACGCCGGGCGGGGCAGGCGAGTGGCGGCCGGGCTGGAAGCGGGCGTGGTGTGGATCAACGCGCCGCAGACCATCTTTCCTCAGACCTCATGGGGCGGCTACAAGCGCAGCAGCATTGGGCGCGAACTCGGTCCGTTCGGGCTCGCCGCCTTCCAGGAAATCAAACAGGTTCTCATGCCTGCCGGGGCCGCCGGCGCTCCGGAATGCGTTCGCGGCGCATGAGCTTTTGTCATGGCGTGCATGCAGAGATTTCGTTTGTTGCCGTTTTTTGAGGCACGTAGAGTCCATTCACGCAGCAGGTTCGCGTGATCTGTGGTAATGGCAGCGCGCATTGGGCAGCGCCCATACGGTTCAATCAGGAGATGACCATGCAGGGGATCAAGCTGGGGAGAAGGCAGGCCATTAAGGCAATCGGCACGGCTCTGGCGGCATCGGCGTTGCCCATGCCATTCATCAGTACTGCCAGGGCACAGGAGAAGCGCTATGCGGGCAAGACCCTGCGGCTGCTCACCTGGTCCGACGATACCGGCGCGGCGGCCTTGCGCAACATTGCCGCCACATTCAGCCAGAAGACCGGCGCGCAGGTCATCGCCGACCGCGCCGATGGCACTTCCGGCATGGTCGCGAAACTCAAGGCGGCGGGCGACCGGCCGACCTACGACGTGATCACGCTTGCGGGCGTCGGCGCCTCCGGCCTCGCCGATGCCGGCCTGCTGATGAAGCCGGACCTGAACAAGCTGCCAAACCTGAAAGACGTCGCGCCGCAATACCGGACGGGCGCCAACGGATTCGGCGTCGGCTACCTGCTGTGGTCGGACGGTCTCATCTACAACACGTCCACCGTGAAGACCGCACCCTCGACGTACGAATCCCTTTGGGATCCGAAGTATACAGGGCGCCTTTTCCTGCCGCCGCCCGAGTGGGCGGAAGCGGTCGATCTGGCGATCATCGCAGCGAAGATGGCGGGCGGCTCGCAGCAGAATATCGATCCGGGGTTCAAAAAGCTCGCCCAGTTGAAGGACCGCGTGCTGACACTCGGCGAAAACCCGAACCAGGTCGCCGATCTGTTCCGCACCGGCTCGCTCGACATTGGCGGCATCTATGCGCCGGCATTCTTCCCGGAGCAGATCCGCAAGCCCGAGTACAAGATGGCCGTGACCTACGGGATGAAGGAGGGCTTCGCCACCCAGCTGATGTTCACGGTGATTCCGAAGTCACATCCCGGCGATATCGATCTCATCCACGCTTTCATCAATCATTCGCTCGATGCCGGCGTGCAGGGCCGCATGGCCGCCGACGTGCTCAACGGTCCGGTGAACTCGCGCGCGGTCATTCCTGCAGAAAGCCGCGCCTTCGTGCCATCGCCGCAGCAGATCGCCGAGAGGGCCGTGCTTCATGACGACAAAGCGCTCGCCGCGTTGCAGCCGGCATGGATCAAGCGCTTTACCGAGATCTTTTCCGCGTGAGCGCCATGTCAGCACTCTCCTCACGCCGCGCGGGCGCGCCGGCAACTGCCGGGGATTCGACGGCCCGGCCCAGCACCGCAACGGCGCTGCCGCGCGTGCCGCCATTGCTGCTGCTCGCACCGATCCTCGCATTTCTCGCCGTGCTGATCGCGGCGGCGCTCGCCGTACTGCGCATGAGCTTCGGTGTCCAAGGCAACGAGTGGCATGCCTTCACGCTCCAGAATTACGTCGACCTCGGGGATGCCTACTTCCTGCGCTCGCTCTGGTTGACCTTGCGGCTTGCCTTCCAGAGCATGATCGTTGCCGTCGTGATGGCGATTCCCGTGGCACTGGCGATGGCGCGTACGCTGTCGCGCACCGCGCGGCGCCTCCTGCTCGCCGGCGTGCTCCTGCCGCTGCTCGTGAACCTCCTGCTGCAGGGCTATGGATGGCTCGTGATGCTGGGGCCGGCGGGCCTCGTCAATCACGCGCTCATGGCCACGGGCCTGATCGAGCGTCCGGTGTTGTGGCTCTACCGCGAGAACGGCGTGCTGCTCGGACTGATTCAAACGGCCTTTCCGCTCGCTGTGCTTCCCATGGCGAGCGCGATGCGCGCGGTGTCCCGCTCGTACGAAGAGGCGGCGGCTACCCTCGGTGCAAGCCGCTGGCAGACGCTGCGCCACGTGCTGCTGCCGCTGGCGATGCCTGGCATCGTCTCGGGCTCGTTGCTTGTGTTCGCCTATAACGCGAGTGCGTTCGCGGTGCCATTGCTGCTGGGAGGACGCCGGGTGCCGATGCTCGCGGTGCTGGTGCACGACCAGGTTGCGCCACTGCTGAACTGGCCCGCCGCCTCCGCATCGGGTGTCGTTCTGATGGCTGCGACGCTCGCTGTCATGGCTGTCTCGCAACGGTTGGTGCGCAGCCTGCAGCACCACGCGGAGTCCCGCCCATGAATGCCTTGCGTATCCCCCTGACGATGCCCGGCCGCCTCAGCCGCGTGACCGGATGGTTCGCGACGATCGTGCTCATTCTCACGGCGCTGCCGATTTTGACGATGATCACGATGTCGTTCGGCAATTCGGACACGCTCGAATTCCCGCCGCAGAGCTTCGGCTTGCACTGGTATCGGGCCGCGTGGCACACCTTCGTGTCGCCCGATGCGAGCGACGTGCTTTCCATGGGCACCGCGCTTACGACGAGCTTCGTCGTAGCCGTTTCAACGATGTTCATCGCCACCGCCGTTTCCGTGCCCGCTGCCTATGCACTCTCGCGCTACCGCTTTCGCGGCAAGGCCGTGATCGAGCAACTGGTCGCGCTGCCGCTCGTGTATCCGCTCGTGATGCTGGGCCTTTCGCTGCTGCTCGTCTTCAATGTGCTGCCGGTGGATCTGGGCGTGGCGCGGCTCGTCATTGCGCACGTCATCCTGGCGCTGCCGTTCACGGTCAAGAACTGCGCGGCATCGGTTGCCGCGATCGGGCCGGAGTTCGAGGAAGCAGCCTGCGTGATGGGCGCGAGTCCGCGGCGTGCGCTCGTCGACGTCGTGCTGCCGCTCATGCGCCCCGGCATTCTCGCCGGCATGCTGTTCGCGTTCATCATTTCGTTTAACGAATTCACGGTGACGTTCTTCCTCTATGGCATCAACACGATGACGCTGCCCGTCTGGCTCTACAGCCGCACCGTTTCGTCGCTCGATCCAACCGTGTTTTCGTTCGCGGTCTTCATCGTGCTGATCGACTTCGCCTTGATCTGGGTGCTCGAAAAGCTCGTCGGCGACGAAGGCGTGGCGCTCTGATCGCCGCCTCTCACACGGTCCCCGGGCACAAAGGAACTCTCATGACGCATCTGTCTTTGCTGGGCATCACCAAACGCTTTCACAACGCATTCGCCGTCGACCACGTCGACCTCGACGTTCCAGACGGCAAGCTGGTGTGTTTTCTCGGGCCTTCCGGCTGCGGCAAGACAACCCTGCTGCGCATCATCGCGGGCCTGGAGACGCCGACTTCCGGATCGGTGATGTTCGCGGGGCGCGACCTCACGCATGTGCCGGCCAACCGGCGCGACTTCGGCATGGTGTTTCAGTCGCTCGCGCTGTTCCCGCATATGACCGTTGCCGCCAATGTCGCCTATCCACTGCGCTTGCGCGGCGTCGACAAGGGCGCGCAAGCGAAGCGCGTGGCCGAGCTGCTCGAACTGATCCAGCTTCCGCACATGGCGAACCGGCCCGTTACGCAGCTTTCCGGCGGGCAGCGCCAGCGCGTGGCGATCGCGCGTGCGATTGCCTCGTCGCCGAAACTGCTGCTGCTCGACGAGCCGCTCTCGGCGCTCGACGCGAAACTGCGCGAAGCGATGCAGGTGGAGATTCGCCTGCTGCAACAGCGGCTTGGCATCACGACGATCATGGTCACGCATGACCAGCGCGAGGCGATGACGATGGCCGACGAGATCGTCGTGATGCACAAAGGGCGCATCGCCCAGGTCGGCAGGCCGCTCGACATTTACCGCGATCCCGTGAATGAATTCGTCGCGGACTTCATCGGCCTCGGCAACATCCTGCCAGTGACACTCGAAGCCGACGCCGGCATCGCGCTGCCGGGCGGCCAGCGCATCGCCGTCAATGGCACGATGCGCGCACCGGAGCGCTCGGGCGACATTCGCCTGCTCATCCGCCCGGAAGACGTCTGTGTGCGGCCCGTGACTGCGAATCCCGGTCCGAACGTCGTCGCCGGCAAGGTGACCTTCGTTCGCGACGTGGGCGCGCAGATCGAAGCGACGATCGATTGCAACGGCTTCACGCTCACCGCCGCCACCACGCCCCGGGACACGCCGGACCTCGAAGTGGGGCGGCCAGTGCTCGCCGAGATGCCGGCCCACGCGTGCAGGCTGATTCCGGCGCACACCGCGCACTGAAACGCCGCGTTGAATCTTTTACCCCACGAAACAGCTGGAAGGAGCCATTCGTCATGAACACCCCTCACGTCACCACGAACCCCATGCAGCGCCTGGCGGCTCGCACCCTCGCAGCCTTCGCGCTTGCCGGCATGGCTGGCCTCAGCGCGTTTGCACCGCTCGCGCATGCCGACGCGCTCGACACGATTGCGAAATCGGGCGTCGTGCGTGTCGGCGTATTCGAGGACTATCCGCCGTTTGGATCGATCGGGCCCGACATGAAGCCGCAGGGCTACGACATCGACGTGGCCAATCTGATCGGTAAGGCCCTGAACGCGAAGGTCGAACTCGTGCAGGTGACGGGCGACAACCGCATGGCCTACCTGGCGGATCACAAGGCGGACATCCTGCTCTCGGTCGGCCAGACACCCGAGCGCGCGAAGGTCATCGACTTTTCGCAGCCGTATGCGCCGTACTATCTCGCGGTCTTCGGTCCGAAATCGCTGCCAGTGAAGAATGCGGGCGATCTGGCTGGCAAGACGGTCGCCGTCGCGCGCGGCACGCTCGAAGATCTCAGTGTGTCCAAGGTGGCGCCGTCCTCCGCGGTCATCAAGCGCTTCGACGATCCGAACGGCGCGATTTCCGCATTCCTGTCCGGTCAGGCCCAACTTCTCGTGGTCGGCAACGATGTCGGCGCGACCATCATGGCGCGTCATCCCGCCAACGATCCGGAGCAGAAGTTCTCGTTGTTCAGCTCTCCCGATCACGTGGGTCTGAACAAGAACGAGGCGCGCCTGAAGCAGAAGGTCGACGACGCTATCGCGGCCGCAAAGAAGGATGGCTCGATGAACGCCATCTCGCTCAAGTGGCTGCGTGCTCCGCTGCCGGCCAGTCTTTGATGCCCTTCGGCTCCTGCTTACCTGAACGACAGACGGCGCAGCGATGACTTACACATTCGACTTCAGTGACTTCGGTCTGTACGCGGGCATGCTCGTGCACGGCGTCGAAGTGACGCTCGGCCTGACGGCGGCCTCGACCGTGCTGGGCGGTCTGCTCGGCATTGCCGGCGCGAGCCTCGCCGTCGCAGGCCCGAGGTGGGTGCGCGCGCTGGTTGCGTCTTACGTCGAGCTGATCCGCAATACGCCTTTTCTCGTGCAGCTCTTCTTCGTGTTCTTTGGGCTGCCGGGTCTGGGCGTGCAGATCAACGAGATGCAGGCGGCGGTATTGGCAATGACCGTCAACCTGGGGGCCTACGCAACCGAGATCGTGCGCGCCGGTATCGACTCGATCCCTCGCGGCCAGCGCCAGGCGGCAATGGCGCTCGGCTTGCAGGGGCGGCAGGTCTTCCGCCATGTCGTGCTGCCCCAGGCGCTCGCCAACGTCTTCCCGGCGCTGCTGGGCCAGGTGTTGATCGTGATGCTCGGCTCGGCCGTCGTGTCGCAGATTTCGGTGCCCGACCTGACGTACGCAGCCAATTTCATCCAGTCGCGCAACTTCCGCTCGTTCGAAAGCTACGTGATCGTCACGGTGATCTATCTGGTGCTGTCGATCTTGCTGCGGCTACTCATCAACCGGTTTGGCAAGGGCCTTTTCGCGGGACGCACGGCGCGCGGCGCCGGCGCCTCGCGCGCACCCCTGCGCTCGTGGTTTTCCGCTCGCGCCCGCATGGCTGCATCCAGCCTTTCGAAGGAGCGCTCGTAATGGTCGAGTTCACTCTCTGGGATATTGCGCGCAATCTGTTGCTGGCTGCGCGCTGGACCGTCCTGCTCTCGCTTTGTGCCTTCGTTGGAGGCGGCATCGCGGGCCTCGTGCTGCTGGCGATGCGGGTTTCGCCAGTGGCCTGGCTGCGTCGCATCGCCGTGCTGTATGTCGAGGTGTTTCAAGGCACGCCACTGCTGATGCAGCTCTTTCTCGCGTTCTTCGGGCTGCCCCTCGTGGGCGTCGAAGTCTCGCCTTGGCTCGCCGCAACCGTGACACTCACGCTGTACACGAGCGGCTACCTGGCGGATATCTGGCGCGGGTGCGTCGAAGCCGTGCCACGAGGGCAGTGGAGCGCCGCGGCCAGCCTCGGCATGACGTGGCCTCAGCAGCTGCGCTACGTCGTCTGGCCGCAGGCATGGAAAATCGCCGTGCCGCCCACGGTGGGCTTTCTCGTGCAGGTGGTGAAGAGTACCGCGCTCACGTCGATCATCGGCCTCACCGAGCTGACCAAGACCGGCACCATGATCACGAATGCCGTGTTTCGGCCGTTCCCGATCTACGCAATGGTCGCACTGCTGTACTTCGCGATGTGTTTTCCGCTCACCTGGTATGCGCGAGTGCTCGAAGGCCACTATCAGCGCGGCCGTCACCGCTGAATACTTCAACGCTCTTCAGGAGCAGGGTTCGACATGATTACCATAAGCAACGTATCGAAGTGGTACGGTCAGTTCCAGGTGCTCACTGACTGCACGACGGAAGTGAAGAAAGGCGAAGTCGTCGTGGTGTGCGGCCCGTCGGGCTCGGGAAAATCGACGCTCATCAAGACGGTCAATGGCCTCGAGCCTTTTCAGAACGGCGAGATCAGGATCAATGGCGAGTCGGTTGGCGACAGGAAGACGAATCTGTCGAAGCTGCGCTCGAAAGTGGGCATGGTCTTTCAACACTTCGAATTATTTCCGCATATGTCGATTACCGAAAACCTTACGCTCGCGCAAGTGAAGGTGCTTGGCCGGCACAAGGACGAGGCCGCCCAAAAGGCCTTGGGCCTGCTGCATCGCGTGGGCTTGCACGCTCACGCGGACAAGTTTCCCGGCCAGCTCTCCGGCGGCCAGCAGCAGCGTGTGGCCATCGCCCGTGCGTTGTCGATGGACCCGATAGCGATGCTGTTCGACGAGCCGACCTCGGCACTCGATCCGGAGATGATCAACGAGGTGCTGGACGTCATGGTCGAACTCGCTCAGGAAGGCATGACGATGATGTGCGTCACGCATGAGATGGGCTTCGCAAAGAAGGTGGCGAATCGCGTGATCTTCATGGATCAGGGGTGCATTGTCGAAGACGACCTCAAGGAGGCGTTTTTTGCACAGCCCAAGTCCAGCCGCGCGAAGGATTTCCTTTCAAAAATCCTGCACTAGCAAGGTCCAGTCAATCTGGACGCCTCAATCCTATGCGACGCCTTCCCCCACTCAACGCACTGCAGGTATTTGAAGTGGTTGCCCGCCACCGCAGTTTCACGCGTGCTGCCGAACATCTGTGTCTTACGCAGGGAGCGGTGAGCAGGCAGATTCTCACCCTGGAGGATTACTACAAGTTTCCCTTGTTCATAAGAGGTACAAAAGGTCTGACCTTGACGGCCGAAGGCGAGATGCTGCTGCCCGTGGTGAGGGAGGGGCTCGCGCGCATCGAGGACATCTCGCTGCGCTTGACGCGGCAGCGCACGGATCTGGCAATGAAGGTGCCAACGTGCATCATGCGCTGGATGCTGCCGAGAATCATGCGGTTTCAGGGAGAACATCCCGACTTGCTCGTGCAGATCACGACGACCTGGCAGCATGACGTCGACTTCCAGGTCGAGCCCTTCGATGCCGCGATTATTTACGGCTCGTCCCCCGGCGCGGATGTTCACGCGGTGCCGCTCTTCGACGAGCAGATCACGCCGGTATGCGCTCCCGAGTTGGTGAACTGCAAGCCGCTCGCGCAGTTTGACGATCTGGCGAATTTCACGCTGCTCCACCCTACGCGGGACCATCGTGACTGGAGACAGTGGCTCGATCAGGTCGGTGCGACTCAGGTGGACGCGAACATGGGTCCGAGTTTCGAAACACTCGATCTGGCGACAAACGCCGCGATGCAAGGCTTCGGTGTCGCCATTGGCGACCGGACGCTAGTCGATGACGACCTCGCGGCGCGGCGACTGGTCATGCCGTTCGATACGATCGTGGAGACAGGGTTCCGCTACTACTTTGTTTACCCGGACTGCGTCGCACACCAGCCAAAAGTGAAGCGTTTCAGCGACTGGATTGAAAGGAACCGACAACAGCATCCCGTGAGTGCGATTTGAATTCGCGCCAGACAGGATGCGAGAGCAGGGTAGCGAGATCGTCGCGATACGTAGACCCAACTTGCCTTTGTGAGCGACGGGCGCGACGGTCGGCTCCTGGTTCAAGCGAGCTGTGGCGTACGCTCGCCCTGTATGCATTAGCAGCGCCTTTATGAACTGAGCGGATAAACGTATCGGATTTGCTTCGTTGTCAGGATTCGTGCGCGCACGTAGATTAGGCGCTTTGGCATTCTGGAAGGCAAGCCGCGTGACTACGACCGCTACTCTTGACGAGCATACCGCTCAAGGTGGGCAACAGCATTTCGAGATCCGCGCCTTCGATGCGCCGCTGGGCGCCGAGGTGGTGGGGCTCGATCTCGGGAAGCCGCTTGGCGCGCAGGATTTCGCACGCGTGCACCGGGCCCATCTCGATCACCACGTGCTGGTCTTTCGCGATCAGCGCATCACCCCCGAGCAGCAGATTGCGTTCTCCCGGCGCTTTGGGCCGCTGCAGGCCCACGTGCTGCACCAGTTCGCATTGCCCGGCTATCCCGACATCCTGATCGTCTCGAACATCGTCGAAAACGGCAAACCCGTGGGCCTTGGCGACGCGGGCCACTTCTGGCACTCGGATCTCTCGTACAAGGAGAAGCCGAGCCTCGGTTCGATGCTGTATGCACAAGAGCTGCCTGCTGAGGGTGGCGACACGCTTTTTGCCAACATGCACCTTGCCTGGGACACGCTACCCGGCCATCTGCGCCGCGCAGTCGAAGGGCGGCACGCCGAGCATACCTATTTGGCGCGCTACGCCGAATTGCAGGCGCGCAGCCCGTGGCGGCCGGACCTTTCCGCCGAGCAGATCGAGCAGGTGAAGCCGGTTCTGCATCCGGTGGTGCGCACGCACCCCGAGACGGGCCGCAAGGCGCTCTTCGTGAGCGAGCACTTCACGACCCGCATCGTCGGCTTGCCCGAGGACGAAAGCCGCGCGCTGCTCGACGAACTGTTTGCACACAGCGTGCGCCCTGAGCACCTGTACCGCCATGTCTGGCGCGAGCGCGATCTCCTGTTCTGGGACAACCGCTCGCTCATGCATCTCGCTGCGGGAACGCCCGACCATCTGCGTCGCAAGCTCCATCGCACGACAATCGAAGGCGACTCGCCGTTCTGAGTGGCGCCGCACGCGCGGCTTGCACGCCGCGCGATTCCAGCACGATATTCACGGGTATTCCTATGCCGTTTTCTGTTCGCGCCGTCTTCGCACGCGGCACTCATGCCTTGCGCCGGGTCGCCGGGCTAACTGCTTTCACCGCACTGGCCGGGACCATGCTGGCTGTGGCGCAGCCCGCGCGCGCCGAGGGCGGCATCCGTATCGCCGAGCAGTTCGGCGTGGTGTACCTGATGCTCAACGTCGTACGCGATCAGCACTTCATCGAGCAGGAGGGCCGCAAGGCCGGGCTCGATATCAAGGCGGACTGGGTACGGCTGTCGGGCGGCGCGGCCGTCAACGATGCGCTGCTCTCCGGCGCAGTGGACATTGCAGGCGCGGGCGTCGGCCCGCTCCTCACCGTTTGGGACCGTACGCACGGGCACCAGAACGTGAGGGGTGTCGCCTCGCTCGGTAACCTGCCGTACTATCTCGTGAGCACCGATCCGGCCGTCAAGACCATTGCGGACTTCACGGGCAAGGACCGTATCGCGGTTCCGGCGGTGGGCGTCTCCGTGCAGTCGCGCGTGCTGCAGTATGCAGCGGCGAAACAGTGGGGCGACAAGCAGTTCGATCGCCTCGACAAACTCACGCAAGCCATTCCGCATCCGGACGCAGCCGCCGCGCTCATAGCCAATAGCAGCGTGATCACGGCGCATTTCAGCAATCCCCCTTTCCAGCAGCAGGAACTGACGGCCAACCCCAAAGCCCACATCGTCCTCGACTCATACGATGTTCTGGGCGGCCCGAGTTCGGCGACAGTGCTGTACACCACGGAGAAGTTCCGTAACGAGAATCCGAAAACGTACCACGCCTTCGTAGCGGCGCTCACCGACGCGGCCCATCTTATCGCCACGGATCCGGAGAAGGCGGCGGACATCTACATCCGCGTGAACGAGTCGAAGATCGATCGCAGCCTGTTGCTCAAGATCCTGCGTGATCCGCTTGTGCAGTTCAAGACGGCGCCGCAGAACACACTGGGCCTCGCGCAGTTCATGTATCGCACCGGCGCCATCCGCAACGAGCCGAAGTCCTGGCGCGACTATTTCTTCGACGATCCGGCAACGGCTGGCGGCAGCTAGGCGAGCACGCCGAAGCGGCGCAATCCGTGCTTATGCGTCGCCGTGTATTGAATATGACGATTCATTGTTTGGATGGATGGCGGTTGCCTTTATGTTGATGTTTTCTCTGCTGGATTTTCAATCGTGAACCTCAACGCTTCGGGATTCTGGGGGCGGGCGCCATTTGCGCGTCGCGCCTTGAACGCCGCGTCGGCACCGGTCGACGCCGAAGTGGGCGGCCGCCGTGTCGCGGCTGCCGCGACGCACGGCGAGGCAGCGGCCAGCGAACGGCTGCTTGCCATCGAGGGCGTGAGCCTCTCGTATCGCAACGGCGAGCGCATCGTGCGTGCGACGCACGAAGTGAGCTTCGACGTGTTTGGAAGCGACCGCTTCGTGCTGCTGGGCCCCTCGGGCTGCGGAAAGTCCACACTGCTCAAGGCGATTGCGGGCTTCATCGAACCTGTGGCCGGGACGATCGCGTTGGACGGACAGACCGTGCGCGGCCCCGGTCCCGATCGCGTGGTCGTGTTTCAGGAGTTCGATCAGTTGCCGCCGTGGAAGACGGTGGTCGAAAACATTGCATTTCCCTTGCGCATCGCGCGGAAACTGTCGCGCGATGAGGCGCGCTCACGTGCCTTGCACTACCTCGAAAAAGTGGGGCTCGCCGACTTCGCCAATGCGTATCCACACACGCTTTCCGGTGGCATGAAGCAGCGCGCGGCGATCGCTCGCGCGCTCGCCATGCAGCCGCGCGTGCTGCTCATGGATGAACCGTTCGCTGCATTGGATGCACTGACACGGCGCAAGATGCAGGAGGAGTTGCTGCACCTGTGGGAGGACGAACGCTTCACGCTGCTCTTTGTCACGCACTCCATCGAAGAGGCGCTCGTGGTGGGCAACCGTATTCTTCTGCTCTCGCCGCATCCGGGGCGCGTGCGAGCGGAACTCAACAGTCATGCCTATACACACGCGAACACCGGAGACGACGCATTTCGCGCGAGCGTGGCACGCATTCATCGTCTGCTGTTCGAGACGAAGGAAGAAAGGCCAGGGTTCGCGGAGGCTACTATGGAAGCGTACGCATGAGCGCGCCGAATCGCGCATTGCCCCCGCTGCCGCCCGTGCGCACCGAGTACGAGCACGCGCTACCGCCCGTGCCGCCCGGTGGCGACTCCGTCACGCTGCCGCTCGGGCGGCGTCTGGCCGACGCGAGCTGGCTCCGGCGGACGATCATCGCGCTCCTGCTGATCGCAGCGTGGGAGATCACCGCGCGCATCGTGAACAACGACCTTCTCGTACCCACCTTCGGCACGACGCTCGCGGCTTTCGCACAGGGAATCGTGAGCGGCGAATTGCTCGAGAAGACGGCGATTTCGCTGTCTGTGCTGCTGCGAGGCTACGCGATCGGCGTGGTTCTCGCATTCGCGCTCACGGCGCTCGCAGTGTCGACGCGCGCAGGCCGTGACCTGCTGTCGATGCTGACCGCGATGTTCAATCCGTTGCCGTCGATCGCGTTGCTGCCAATCGCGTTGCTCTGGTTCGGGCTCGGCACGGGAAGCCTCCTCTTCGTCCTCGTCCATGCGGTGCTGTGGCCGCTGGCGCTCAACATGTACACGGGATTTCTCGGCGTGCCCGCCACCCTCAGAATGGCTGGACGGAACTACGGGCTGACCGGGTTGCGTCTCGTTGCGCTCGTTCTCGTGCCCGCCGCGCTGCCATCGATCATCGCGGGGCTGCGCGTGGGCTGGGCCTTCGCATGGCGAACGCTAATCGCCGCAGAACTCGTCTTCGGGGCCAGCGCAGGGCAAGGCGGCCTGGGGTGGTACATCTTCCAGAACCGCAACGAGCTCTATACCGACCGCGTCTTCGCAGGGCTCGCGGCCGTCATCATCATCGGGCTGCTCATCGAACATCTTGTCTTCGATACCCTCGAACGGCTGACTGTGAGGCGTTGGGGCGTGCAGCAATGATCGCCGCCCCATCGACAGATCGGGTGCAAGTCACCGCAGGGTTCCGGAAAAGCCCGGCTGGGAGTTCGTAATCCGGATCCTGCTTTTGGCAGCATCCGGTAAGCCATTTTTCGCGATATACGCTTTAGAAGCGATGCCGTAAGCCGGCGCCGACAACAAGCTGATTCGTGTTGGACGACGGCGTGAACGTATAGACCGATGCATTGAAGGCAGGATTTCCCTTGCCGCCGCTCACACGCTGGTACGTACCTTCAAGGTACAGGTCTGTGCGTGGGGAAAGCGCTTCGTCCACCTGTGCGACGACCTGATTCCATTTTGGACGCGTTTGGCCTGTCTTTGAATCGAAGCGCGCCTGGGTGTACGTGTAGGCTGCCGACACGGTAAGGGCGGGCGTGACGGCATAGCGGCCGTCAATCGAATAGTTGTCGAATATCAGTGTTTTGCCCTTGAGTGGTGTGATCGAACCACCCTGGAACACGCCCGTGACCGCATCCGTGGCCGAATGGGTCCAGGCCAGGCCGACAGAGTTCCGGCCGAACGCATAACGGGTGGCTACGCCCCAGATCTGCTGGTCGCCGCCGGTGATAGTGGCAGACCCGTCCGTTGTGCTGACAGCGCCGTTGGGATTTGCAACGTTCGAGTCGCGATTGATTTTCAGGTATCCGGCGCCAAATTTGAACGGCCCGTTCGCATATGAGAATCCGGCACTGTACGCGGCATTGTTCGCGAACTGGCCTGCCGTATTCGAGAACCCGTACATCGCGCCCGCGGTAAAGCCGCGATACGTTTCACTGATGTACTTGACCGAGTTGTTGATGCGGATGTTCTGGATCGAGTCATCGTTGTCGTACGGGTGCATCGCCAGATTGCCGCCCCAGCCCGAACCGGACGCACCGAGTGGTGTCACGAACGCGAGGATTAAATCGTACTGACGCCCGAGCGTGATCGTTCCTGTCGTATTGGAATGCAGTCCGACGAAGGCCTGGCGGCCGAAAAGATTGCCGCCATTGCCAAGCTTTCCGTTCACGGAGGAGAAACCGTTTTCGAGCGTGAACACGCTCGACAGCCCGCCGCCAAGGTCCTCCGTGCCGCGCAGGCCCCAGCGCGATGAGCTCAAGTCGCCGTTTGCCATCTGCCAGTTGCTGTGTCCGGGTGAAGTAGCGCCACCGGTCCGCTGATTGTTTATGTAGGTAAGCGACGTATCGATAAGGCCGTAAAGTGCGATGCTGCTTTGCGCGTGACTTTCAGTAATGGCGAGAAGGCCAAGACCCGCGATAAAGATGGTCTTTTTCATTATTCTGGCAGTAAAATGATTATCGAAAAATGGAATAAAAAGTGTGGCGATGGGAATGCGGGTGGTTGCTCGCTGTCTGGAAGAGCGGTGCGCAAGCGAACGGCCGCTCATTAAAGCGAATGGCATCCATCAGGCTATCGCAGGCATCAGAGGGGAGGCTGCCCGGTTCATTTTCCTCGAAAGACGTTGGGCGGATTAACGCGGCTCGCGATAAAAGATTTTTCCAATTGGCGGCATAATTCAGACTGAGATTTATTTTTGTATTTTTATTCTCAGTTTTTGTTATATCGAAATCACACCAGCGAAAAAGCGGGCCACCTTCTGAGCGCAACGCTGACTTTTAATCTGGATAGCCTCGCCTCGTCTATCTTCGCCGGAAGAGTCGCAGAACAGGGAACGCCCTTCAGAAGCTGCTAGATTTTCCCGGCGAGCCGTTTCCTCGGCGGGAGCAGGGGCGGGGCTCCCGGTGCGCTTTATGGGCATCAACAAAGGCGATCGCGTCATACCCGATCTGGCTGTATTGCTCGCTGGCGGTCCTCGCATCGAGAGTGTGGCGCGCTATGAGCACGATCTGCTCGCGTATGCCACGCATGCGCTCTCTCGTATTCCCGGGGTGAGACCGAACGGCACCACGCGGCTGGAATGTGCGCCTTCATATGATTGGCGCTCGACGTGAAATCAAACGAGCGACCGATATGGTCCCCGTATAACTCACTCAAACGTCGAGGAGTGAGCGCAGCACCGAGATGTGCTCAGGACCGATGCCGCAGCATCCGCCGATAATCTTCGTACCGGGCCGCGACAGCCATCCGCGTGTCCAATGGGCGTAACCATGCGGATGGAGATCGTCGCGCAGTTCGTCCAGTGTCGCGTTCGCTTTCGCGTCCTTGCGCTGAGGGGGGAATGCATTGGCGTAGACACCGAGATCGAGCGTTGCGCCCCGGCGTTCCAGATGCAGGGCCGCGGCGGCGAGGGCGGGCCCCATCACCTCAGGCTGGCTGCAGTTGAATAGAAGAGAGACGGCGTTTGCATCGAGTGCAGCCTCGACAGCCGTTGTAATCGACTCACCCGAGCGCAGCGTCGGACTGTCTCCGGGCGCGATCTCATCCGTCAGCGTGTAGGACACCCATAGCGGCTTCCCGCTTGCGGCGCGCTCGAGCGCGCCGCGAACCGCCG
This sequence comes from Paraburkholderia sp. JHI2823, assembly GCF_038900695.1. NCBI lineage: Bacteria > Pseudomonadati > Pseudomonadota > Betaproteobacteria > Burkholderiales > Burkholderiaceae > Paraburkholderia > Paraburkholderia sp. JHI2823. The sequence goes on from NZ_JAYMRY010000026.1 coordinate 42,949, forward strand.
CTACTTCTTCCGCTGCACTTTGCGTTTCGGCGAGCCAGAGGTCGACGGAGGGTTCGAGCGCTTCGACGAGCACGTCAAGCACGCGTGCCGCTTCGCCGGCATCGAAGAGATCGGGCCGGTACGAGCCGCAAGTCGGCGGCAGCGATCCGGCAACGCGCACGGTGCGGCCGCCTGCATTTGCGGAGCCCGCACGATTCCCAGCATTCGCTGCGTCCGCAGCATCACGCGCAAGCGTGCCAGCTAACGCCGCGAGCCGCCTCCCGTCGCTCGCAAAGCGATCCGCCCCGAGATGGAACGGCACGACTGCGTAGTTGTTCGTGGTAATGACGTCCGCGCCCGCCGCAATGAAGGCATCATGGACGCGCCGCACGTGGAGCGGCGCTTCGATGAGCGCAAGCGCGGACCATTCGGGCTGGCGAAACGGCGCGCCGCTTCGCTTGAGTTCGCGGCCCATGCCGCCGTCGAGCAACACATGTTGGGTCATCGTATCGATATCCGAAAGGCATGCCGAACACCGGCATAGCGACAAAGGCGCCGATTATAGGTGGAGTCACTTCGTGCGCGCTATGACGAATGGGACGATACAAATCTGCACGCGGAATAACCGGGTATTTCGGGTGCGCCGCCTCATTCCATATATTCCGCCTGAACATAAGGTCCAACTCATTAATTCGTTTCGCGCACAAAGACATTGCGCTATCGTCGCTTTCCTCGTGCCGGCTCGCCATTTGCGGGTCCGGCAGAACTGGATAGCAGGGCGATGCCTCCTGAAAACGAATACTGAACCGAATATGAATCGAACGACAATGAAGTCGCGCGTGGGTGCGCTGATCCGAGGTCTTTCCGCAGCCGCACTGCTGGTTTCCGGGGCTGCATTTGCCGCCCAGCCGACGTTGCACGTCGGCATCGATGCCGAATCCTATCCCCCGTTCTTTTCCAAAGACGCCTCGGGTACCTGGTCGGGCTGGGAGATCGATCTGCTCAACGCCACATGCCGCAAGCTCAACGTGACCTGCAAGATCAGCGACATTGCGTGGGACGGCCTGATACCCTCGCTGCAGAATCAGAAGATCGACGTGATCTGGTCGTCGATGACGATTACCGGCGAGCGCAAGAAGGTCATCGATTTTACGCGCGCATATTACGAGTCGCCGACGGTTCTCGTGGGCGCGAAGAGCGATCACAAGCCCGTCAATTGCAGGGTCCCCGACACGTTCAAGGGCCGTACGATCGGTGTCGAGGCCGGCACGAACTTTTCCGCATTCCTCGATGCGAAGTTCAAAGGCGTCGCGCAGATCAAGACGTTCGACAAGTTCGACAACGCGCTGGCAGATCTGAGCGCAGGCCGCGTCGATTACGTGCAGGAAGCGAAGGGCCTCTTTACGGCATTCCTTTCCTCACCGGACGGCAAAGACTTCGAGATCAAGACCACCTGCCAGGACGACCCGGTGCTCGGCCTCGGCATTGGCGCGGGTACGCGGCATGGTGACAAGCTGGCCCAGCAGATCTCAACGGCGATCGTGCAGTTGCAAAACGACGGCACTTGGGACGCCATCACGGCGAAGTATCCGGGCCTGCAGGGCACGATCACAAAAGGCCAGTGAGCGGATGCAGCAAGGCCAATCGCTGCTCCATCTGATGTCGTTCAGCGATGGAGGATACGGTAGCGCGTTCGCCTCGGCGTTCGCGCTGACTTTTGCCGTCTCGGCCGGTTCGTTCACCGTCGGCTCGGGCCTCGGCATTGGGGGTGCGCTTGCGAAGCTGTCGAAGTCACCATGGCTGCGCGTGGCGTCGCGCAGCTATACGACCGTCGTACGCGCATTGCCCGAGCTGCTGTTGCTGCTTGTCGCGTTTTACGCGGGCGCTCCGGCGCTCGAGGCGCTCGCCCGCCACGCGCACCTGGTGTCGCCCACGTTCGAGTTCGATCCGTTTGTCGTGGCCGTGGCGTCGCTTGGCTTCATCCAGGGCGCTTATCTGACCGACATCTTTCGAGGTGCGATGATCGCGGTGCCGGCCGGGCAGATCGAGGCGGCTCACGCTTTCGGCATGAGCCGCATACAGGTATTTGCGCGCGTGCGCCTACCGCTCGCCGCACGGCTCGCGCTGCCCGGCGTCGGCAACATTTGGCTCAACGCGACGAAGGATGCATCGTTCATCAGCGTCCTGGGCTCGTTCTCCGATTTGCTGAAGACGAGCGCGATGGCCGCTGGCGCAACGCGCCATTACCTCTTCTTCTATCTGGTGACGGCAGCCTTTTTCCTGCTGCTGAGCCTGATTTCCATGGCGTTCTTCGCGCAGCTCGAACGGCGCGCGAATCGGGGCGTCATGCGTGCCCATTGAAGCGAGTTGACGAGCCGATGCAAGCGGGGCTGTTTTCGTTTTCGTTCTTACGCGATGAAGTGATGCCGAAGCTTCTGGCGGCGCTGCCGGTCACGCTCGAACTTGCGTTCATCGCGGCGGCAGCGAGCGCGGTCATAGGGTTGCCGCTCGCCCTTTGCTTGTGCTCGCGGCGCACGCTGCTGCGCTGGCCCGCGCGGGTTTGGGTAATCGTTATTCGGGGTACGCCGCTTCTGGTGCAGATCTATCTGCTCTACTACGGCTTCGGACAAATCGTGCCGCGTGAATGGATGCGCGACAGCTGGGCATCACCGCTCTTGCGCGATGCATTCTGGTACGCCGTCGTGGCGTTGAGCGTCAACGAGAGTGCTTATGTGGCGACGGTGTTACGCGGTGCGATCGGCGGTGTGCCGCATGGTGAGATCGAGGCGGGCGAAGCCTTTGGCATGTCCCGCACGAAGGTGCTTGCGCGAATCGTCGTGCCGCGAGCCTTCCGTCTCGCGTTTCCAGCGTTGGTCGGCGAAGCCGTCTTGCTGTTGAAGTCGACGGTACTCGCATCGACGATCACGGTATTCGACGTGCTGGGCACTGCGAACGCGCTGCGTTTTGCCACGTTTCGCGTTTATGAGCCGCTCGCGGGCGCTGCAATCGTCTATGTGGTGCTCATAGCCGGCGTGACGTCCGCAAGCGCTGTCGCCGAGCGGCGGCTGAACCGGTATCTTGGGATGGCGGGCTGAAGGCGGTGCGCCGCTTTCATATCGCTGCCTGCGACAGCTGGTCTTGAGAGCGCGGCAATGCCGAGGCAGCACAGCCACACAGGAACAATCCAGATCCCAGGCGCACGATCGGAATTACGGGCCGGCAGGGTGCGTGCAACCGCTTGCGCCGGGACCCACAAAGCGTGGACGTTTGCGAATCTGCGTCTTGCCATTTTGTGTACACGAACGCTGCCGCCGTATATGCAAAGACAAATAAGTCATTTCAAATTCAATGCGACGCTCTCCATACTAATTTAAGCGTGTGCCCGGCAAACGAGGGCTGCGCGCGCGGGTAGCTACATCAACGTCTGAAGATAACGATTAAGACCAGACAGGGGCAGATCATGAGTCATACGTCGCTTGCCAGCAACTCAGCCAATGGTACGGCCGCGAACGCGGCGTCCGTGCAGGAGCGCCGCAGGCCGTTCGGAACCGAGGATTGGTGGGCCGTTGCCGTAGGCCTCTTCGCCATAGCCGTCGCGTACGCGCTGTTCGCTTCGGGTGGCAGCATCAAGGCGCTTGCCGTTGCGCCGGCTCGATGGTCGGAATTCGGTGCGCTCGCTCACGACCTGGCGGCGCACGCGGGAAGCTATCTCGCGCTCTTCGCCGCGTTTGCCATCGTATTTTCGGTTGCGATCGCGGCGCTCGGTTTGCCGGTCTTGCAATTCGTGTCCGGATTCGCGGTCGTGTTCGTGGTATCGGCGCTGATCTTCTCGCTCGGCGCGTGGACCCAGGCGAGCCATTACAACCTCGAGCCACCGTTGATCGCGCTTGCGCTGGGACTGGTCGTCTCCAACGTGTTCAAGGTCCCTGCCAGGTTCGCGGCCGCGTTGCGCGTGGAGTTCTACATCAAGGTTGGCATCGTGCTACTCGGCGCGGCGCTGCCGCTCACGCTGATCGTCTGGGCGGGGCCCGTGGCCATTGCTCAAGCCAGCATCGTTTCGCTCACGACGTTCTTTGTGATTTACGGCGTGGCGCGGGCATTGAAAATCGATCAACGCTTCGCTGCGGTGCTCGGCGTGGGCGGCGCGGTGTGCGGTGTCTCGGCGGCCATTGCGATCGCGGGCGCAGTGCGCGCTCGCCGCGAACAGACCTCGGTGGCGATTACGCTCGTGGTGGTCTGGGCTATCGTGATGGTGTTCGCGCTGCCAGCGCTGTCGCGCTCGCTCGGACTGCCGACAGGCATCGCCGGTGCATGGATCGGAACCTCGGAGTTCGCGGATGCGGCGGGCATTGCGGCTGCGCAGGCCTACGGCGACTTCGCGCGCCACGCCACGGGAGCGGTGGCCGGTGCGCCCGATGCATCGCTGCAGGCGTTCGTGCTGATGAAGGTGGTGGGGCGCGACATCTGGATCGGCATCTGGGCTTTCGCGCTCGCGATTGTGGCCACCGTGCGCTGGGATCGCGAGACGGGCGCCGAAGTGCAGACACGGACGAGCGCAAAGGAAATCTGGACACGGTTTCCCAAGTTCGTGATCGGTTTCGTGATCGCATCGGCGTTTGTCACCTGGGTCGCCTCCCACTACACACTGGCTGAATATCGAAGCGTCGTCACGCCGGTATTCGTCGCGCCGATCGTCGCATTGCGCACGTGGGTCTTCACGTTCTGCTTCCTCAGCATCGGGTTGACGACGCGCTTCGCGGCACTGTCTTCAACCGGCCTGAAGCCACTCGCGGCGTTCACGGCCGGCGTGGCGGTGAACGTGGTGATCGGCTACGTGCTCTCGGTACACGTTTTCGCGCCGTATTGGCTCGCGCTCGGACGATGAACGCGCACGATGCCACCACGGAGCCGACAAGCACGCGCGATGCCACTCCCGGGCATTGCGCGCGCTGCGCACATTGGGCCAATGACCGCGCGCTCCTGGAAGCGCGCTTCGCCGGACTGGCTTCGTTAGGCTCTGCTTACGGCGCTAGCGTGGGTGCGAGCCGGCTGTGTCTGCGGCATGATCGCCTGACCATGCCCGCCGACCATTGCGCGGCGTTCGTGGCGGCCGTTGGCGCAATGAAACCGGCGCTTCCATGACACCGGCTTGAGGTTGATCCGCCGCATCGGCGAAGACCGGTTTGTCGAGGATCTGGAAGCGCATGAGGCGCGTATGAGCGCCCCGGTCGCCGCCGATTTCGAACCGTCCCTGTACGCGGACAATGTGTACCGCGAAGACCGCGTCGAGCTGGCGCCGTCGCGGTAACGGAACGGCTCACACGCCGATCGCAGCCGCGCGCTTTTGCGCGAAGTCCCAGCGCTCCGCGCGCGCCGGCTCCACCGGGGCGGGCAGCAGATGCGCCTTGAAGAACGTATCGGCGATTTTCTGCTGCTCGCCGAAATTCGCGGCGCTGACCTCGCGCACGAGATAGCTTCGGCGCGCGTTGGCGCGCTCGATGGTGGCCGCATCGAGACCCCAGATCGGCGCGAGCAGCCGCGCGGCGTCCTGCGGCGCGCTTCGCACCCACTGGCCGGCGTCGCGCAACTGGGCATAGACCACGGCGATCACTTCGGGCCGCGCCTCGGCGAAACGCGTGGAGGCGAGATAGTAGCGCTGGTAGGTGGCAAGCCCCTTGCCGTCGGCGAGAACGCGCACGTCCGGCTGCTGGTCGACGGAGGCCACGTAGGGATCCCACGTCACCCACGCGTCGACGCTGCCGTTCTCGAATGCGGCGCGCCCGTCCGCGGGCGTGAGGTAGTGGATGCGCACCGCTTCGGCGGGCACGTTCGCCTGCGCGAGCGCCGCCAGCAGCAGATAGTGGCTGCCGGCCGCCTTCGTCACGGCAATGTCCTTGTCGCGCAGGTCCGCGAGCGTGCGCAGTGCGCCCGCACGCTTGACGATGATGGCCTGTGCACCGGGCGAGGGCGCCTCCTGAGCGACGTATACAAAGCGCGCACGGGCGGCCTGCGCGAAGATCGGCACGGTGTCGGCAACATCGGCGCTGAAGTCCACGGCTTCCGCGTTGAGCGCTTCGGTGAGCGGCAGGCCGCTCGCGAACTCGCTCCAGCTCACGCTCACGCCGAGCGCCGCGAGCGCGGCTTCCAGCTTGCCTTGCGCCTTGAGCACGGTGATGAGCGTCGACGACTTCTGATAGCCGATACGCAGCGTGGAAGCGGGGGCGGCGAACGCGAGGCCCGTGGTCGCCGCGACGCCGAGGATCGATCCACGAATGAGCAGGCGTCGGCGCGAAGGAGAGAACATGGCGGATACAGACGATTCAGTTGGTGAAGCAAAAATGCTGAATGAGGTTTGCGCACAAGACAACAAAGCGATTCTGCTAAGGATTCGCGCGGGGGCGTTTTAGCCAGGCTAGCCAGTCATTCCAACGACGGGACATGACTTGATCCGTTTTCACGGTTTCGATAGCAGCAGATATTGGATTGTCCGTGACGGGCGCGATCAGAAGAACGCGCCCGTTGGCGGCAGCTGGCCGGTCAGCAGATTCTGGCCGAGCAGGCGCTCCTTGTAGAGCCGCGGGTTGTGCGAGGCGATCACCTTGATGTTGCGCCAATGCCGGTCCAGTGCGCCCCCGGTCGATACCACCGAGCCCGAGCCGAGATCGATGAGCCAACTCGCGACTTGCGGCGCGAGATCGTCAATCACGACCTTGGCTTCCGAAGCCGCGAGCGTCGCGGCGAGCGTGGCGGCGTATTCGTCGCTCGTGCCTTCGCGTTCCGACGCGCGTTGCAGAGCCAGCACGGCGCGATCCGCGCTTGCCTCGATGCTCGCGGCGTACGCGCGAATACGCCCGAGCAACGCCTGTAGCGCCGGTTCGTCTGCGGGATGCGCTGCCTCGCCATGGTAGAAGTTTCGCTTGCGCGCACGCAACACTTCCACCGCATCGAGCACCACGCGCCGGACGATGCCGGCAATGCAGTTGGTCAGGTAGACCTGGTGAAACGTGAAGCCCCATGGTGCAGCTTCCGGTCCTTTCGGCGGGTCGGGCGCATAGACATGCGCGGGCTTCACCGCGACGTCGCGGAATCGCGCAGTGCCGGAGCCGGTCAGGCGCTGGCCGAAACCCTGCCAGTCGTCCTCTTCGCTCACGCCTTCGCCACGCTCGAACACGTACTGCACGGTCGTGTTCGCACGGCTTTCGACTGCGACGCCGACGAATGCATCGTTGTACAGATTACCGGTCGCGTAGACCTTGTCGCCCGAGCCCAGATACACCCCTTTGCGCTCGTCCCATTGCAGCCGGCTCAACACGCGGCTCGGCCGCGCGCCGGCCGCCGTTGCGTCGCTATCGACGAAGCTGAGCCCGATTGTCTTGCGCTGGCGCACGAGATCGAGCACGTGTGCATGGAACGGCAGGGCGCGGTGCTTGAGCGCCGCCTCGACCTGCCAGAAGTGATTGCGCAAAGCATGGGCGATGTTCGAATCCGCCGCGGCGACGTCGCGCGCCACGGCGAAGAGCTCGCTCAATGACAGGCCGCGGCCGCCGTCATCGGCGCTCAGGCGCAACGCGCCGAAGCCGAGCGCCTTCAGCGTGGCGATCTCTTCGTGCGGCAGGCGCTGCTCCCGCTCGCGCTGCGCCGCCGTTGCCGCGATCGCGGCTATCGCTTCGGAGAACCCGAGCGTGGCGGACAAGGGCGAGACGAGTGCAATCGCGCCGGGCTGGAAGGTGGAGTTTTCAGGCATGCCTCATCCGGTTCATGGGGCGTCATACCTTGACGCTGTAATCGGCAACCTTGATGGGCGCGTTGATGATCTTGCGTTGCGCGAGCCAATCCGCCGCGCGCTGAAACTGCGACATGAAGGCCGCGTCGTCCGGTTCATGGAACTGGTTCACGCGCTTCAGGCTCGTCAAGTAGTCGCGCACCTGGTCCGGATACTTCGCTTCTCTTTGCACGAGCAGTTCCGAATCGGCGGCATGCGCCGACTGCCACGCGCCTTCCACGTAATACGCATCGACCACGGCGCGCACCAGCCCCGAGTTTTCTTCGGTGAACTTGCGTCGCGTCACGAGCGAGCTGTAGTCGATGAGGAAGTCGAGATCGCGCCCTTCGATAAAGATGTCCTTCGCGTCATTCGAGTAGCGAGCGATATCCACGCCGGGCGACCACATCGACCACGCGTCGACCTTGCCCTGCGCGAACGCCGGCGCCGCATCGGGCGGATTCAGATAGACGAACTCGACCTTGTCACGGTCGACGTGATGCTTCTCCAGCGCTGCGATCACGAGAAATTCGCCCAGGCCCGAGCGGTTCACCGCGACCTTGCGGCCGGCGAGATCGGCAACCGAGTTGATGCCGCTCGACTTCTTCACGATGATGGCGGTGGAGCGGGGCGAATACACGTCGAAGGCCGTGAAGACGATGGGCGAGCCCGCCAGCATGGCGGCGAGCGCGGGCGTGGTCGACCCCCAGAAGCCGAAGTCCGCGCTGCCGCCGACCACGGCCTGGATCGACGGCGCGTGGTTCGGAAACGGGCCGATCCATTCGACCTTGATGTTTTTCGCGGCGAGGGTTTTCTCGAACACGCCACGTTGCCTGGCGATGTCGGGCAACGCGCCGTAACCCCAGCCAATGCGGACCGTGTCGGTGTTGCGCGTGAGCTTGCGGGGCGGCTCGGCCGCCCGCGCGGGAAGGAGACTCGCGGCGGCGGCGCCGGCCAGCAGGCCCCCCGCCGCGCGCAGAAGCTGGCGGCGGGTCAACGAAGCATCATTCATTTTCGGGCAGTTCCTTGTGTAGTGAGGGAACGTTTAGTGGGACTGAACGCCCAGTTGCTCTAGCAGCGTGAGCCGCAAGGCCTGCGGCGTGTGGTTCTGGGTGTGGAACGAAGCCGCGATGCGCCCGGCGCGCATGACGAGAATCCGGTCCGCGAGCGCGAGCGCCTCGTCGACGTCATGGGTCACGAGCAGCACGCCTGGCGCGTGGCGCGCGACCAGTTCCTTCACGAGCCCATGCATCTTGATGCGCGTGAGCGCATCGAGCGCGGCGAACGGTTCGTCGAGCAGCAGCAGAGCGGGATCGCGCACTAGCGCACGCGCGAGCGCTACGCGCTGCGCCTGGCCGCCGGAAAGATTGCGCGGCCAGTCGTCCTCGCGGCCAGCCAAACCGACTTCGGCGAGCGCCCGAGTGGCGCCAGCTCGCCCGATGCTGGACTCGTGGCCGAGCGCGACGTTCTCCCACAAGGAGGCCCAGGGCAGCAGACGATGTTCCTGGAACACCACGGAAGGCCGCTCGGGCGCGCGGATCTGCCCGGCATCCGGCTCGTCGAGGCCGGCGAGTGCGCGCAGCAGCGTGGTCTTGCCGCAGCCGCTTTCGCCGAGCAGCGCGACGAATTCGCCTTGGCGGATATCGAGGTCGAGTGCGTCGATGACGACGCGCTCGCCATAGCAGCGCTGCAGGCCGCGCACCGATACGGCCGACGGCGACGCGGGGGCTTCGTTTCCGGCGCGATGCGCGCCACTCGCAGGAAAGGACAACGCAACAGTAGAGGTCACCTATTCGCTCCCTTCGCGTAATTCGCGTGCCACGAGAGGAAGCGGGCTTCGAGCGAGCGAACCAGGGCGTCCGCGGCGACGCCGATGATCGCGTAAATAATCATGGTCAACAGGATGACGTTGGTTTGCAGGAATTCACGGGCGTCCATGGCGAGAAAGCCGATGCCTTTGGTTGTCGCGAGTGTTTCGGCGATCACGAGGGCGAGCCATGCGTGAGCCAGCGCGTAACGCACGCCGGTGAGAATCGAAGGCATGGCGCCCGGCAGAATGATCCGGCGCACCACCGCTCGCCAGCTCAGCCCGATCACATCGGCGAGCTCCATCAGCTTCGGATCGATCTGACGAATGCCGAGCATCGTGTTGATGTAGATGGGAAAGAGCACGGCCAGCGCGACAAGAAAAATCTTCGCGACTTCACCCACGCCGAACCACACGATGACGAGCGGCAGCATGGCGAGAAAGGGGATTGCGCGGACCATCTGGATCGAGCGGTCGACGAGCGCCTGCGCGAGCCGGGAAAAACCCACCAGTACACCAAGCACGAGACCGATCGTGCCGCCGATCAGGAAGCCGGTCACCGCGCGCAGCAGCGAGACGCCCAGGTGAACGAACAGTTCGCCGTTGCGGGCAAGCTCCCACGCCGTCGCGGCTACGCGGCTCGGCGCAGGCAGCACTTGCGGCGTGACCCAGCCCACGCGCGCCGCGAGCTCCCAGACCACGACGATCAGCGCGGGGATGGCCCACGAGAGCCAGGCGTAGAAGCGGTCCGTCGAAAGCCGCGAGGCGGCCCGCAAAGGCGGGACATAGCGGTTCGAAGACGAGGTGACATCAGCCATGTCGGTTCCGTAGTTGCCGTATACAGATACAAGCGGTAGTGAAAAGCCTTTTGTGCGGACGGGTGCCCGTTCAGGGCGCGGCCGAAGGCACGCCCTTCACCAGGCCCGATGCCTCGAGCGTGCCGTGCATCTGTAACCGCTGGTCGCCGGCCTGATCGTGACGGCGGATACGGCCACCGGCAACGTTGCAGCAATCGCGACAAGAACGCGGACATAAGCGCGGCGCATGAAGGATCCGCCGGGGTAATCCGGATGACGAAAGAGCACGATACGGAGCGCTCTCGCATAAGGCAAACGCATTGTTCTTCTAAGGAAATATGCGTTTCGCAAATGCGCCGCGGTTTGAACGCAGCGCCGCCGAGCCAACGCAGTTATCTGTGGCAGGAATTAGGAGCGCAGGATTTGATCGTTTCAACGGCGTCTGGCGGCTTATAACATCGGCCGCATCGCCATTCCTCTTCGATTACAGTCGAACCCGCCACGCATGAACGCACGCCGCCACTTCATCAAAATTTCTGCCGGAGCCGCAGCGCTCGCTGCATTGCCTGTGCTCGGCACGTCGCCGGCGAGAGCAGCTAGCGCTTCGCGCACGCTCCGCATCGGCAACCAGAAGGGCTATCTGACTCTGCTCAAAGGGCGCGGGACGCTGGAGAAGCGCCTCGCGCCGCTGGGTGTCACGCTCACGTGGACCGAGTTCGCTGCGGGGCCCGTGCAACTCGAAGCGCTAAACGTGGGGTCGATCGACTTCGGCGACGTAGGCGAGGCGCCTCCCATCTTCGCCCAGGCCGCCGGCGCGCCTCTCGCCTATGTGGCGGCCACGGTGCCGCGGCCGCAATCGGAAGCGGTGCTCGTGCCTCACACATCGGTTATTCGCAGCGTGCCCGATCTCAAAGGCAAGACGATTGCGCTCAATCGCGGCAGCAACGTCCACTACTTCCTTGTGAAGCTGCTGGAAGCGCACAACCTGCAATATGCCGACGTCAACTTGGTATTCCTCGCGCCAGCCGACGCCCGTGCGGCTTTCGAGCGCGGCTCCGTCGACGCGTGGGTGATCTGGGATCCGTTTCTCGCCGCCGCGCAAAAGACACTCAACGCCCGCATTCTCGTCGATGCGAGCGGCGTGGTCGGCAACCGCGCCTATTATTTTTCGTCCCTGAGCTACGCGAAACAGAACCCCGACGTGATCAAGATCCTCATCGACGAATTGAGCCAGATCGACCAGTGGGGGCAGGGCAACCGGGCGGCGCTCGCAGCGGAGCTCGCGCAGCTCTGGGGGCTGCCCGATGACGTGGCAAACGAGGCGATCGGGCGCGTGCACTTCGGGACAGGTCCGATCACGAAGGCGATCCTCGCCGAGCAGCAGCAGATCGCGAATACGTTCTTCGACCTCAAGCTCATTCCGAAGCGCGTGAACGTGCTGGATGCGGCACCGGTGGGGCTCGCATAGCGTCAATCGAGATCGCGGGCGCCAACCATGCACTCCGGCCGAGCGCCAGAACCGGCGCTCCAGGCGCCATCGCACCGGCGGCGCGCAGCCAGGCGAGGCGGATCACGCCATCGCCTACGCATCGCGGTGGGCCCGGCTATGGAGCGACCAGCGTGGCAAACCGACAGCGTGTTGACGCGCAGGCCGTGTTTTCACGCCTCGTTGGCCGGTGTTCCATATCGTCCCCGGGACTTTCGACGTGAAAAATACTTCGTTCCCTGAAGGGCGGCGCACCTCTACAGTCCGGGCATCGCCACCGCCGGCTCTCGCGGCATTCAGGCGATGGCATAACGAACATGAAGGAATTCGACAATGAAGAACAAAATCTGGGGTGCAGTGTTTCCCGCACTGCTGACGGGGCTGCTTGCCGTTGCATCGAACGCGGCGCACGCCGATCGGCTCGATGACATCAAGAAGGCGGGTGTGCTGCGCGTGGCCGCGTTCGACAGCAATCCGCCGTTCGGTTTCGTCGATTCGAAGGACAATCAGATCGTCGGCCTCGACGTGGACTACGCGCGCGCCGTTGCGAAGCGCCTGGGCGTGAAGCTCGAAGTGCAGCCGACCAATCCGGCAAACCGCATTGCGTTCCTCAAGTCGGGCAAGGTCGACCTCGTGTTCGCCAACTTCACGATCACGGACGAGCGCAAGAAAGAAGTCGATTTCAGCACGCCGTATTTCGCTTCGGGCACGCAGTTCATCGCGAAGAAGGGCACGCTCAAATCGCCCGATCAGCTCAACAGCCTGCGCATTGGCGCAGACAAAGGCACGACCAACGAACAGCAGGTGCGCGCGAAATATCCGAACGCAACCATCGTCGCCTATGACGACACGCCGTTTGCGTTCGCGGCGCTGCGCACGGGCAACGTGCAGGCCATCACGCAAGATGGCCCGAAGCTCGTCGCGCTATTGGCGCGTGTGCCGGACAAGCAGAACTACGAGATTCCGGCCTTCACCATCTCCAACGATTACGAGGGCGTTGGCGTGCCGAAGGGCGAAACGCGTCTGGTCGACGCCGTGAACGACACGCTCACGCATCTCGAAGCCGACGGCGAGGCCGCGCAAATCTACGACCGGTGGTTCGGCCCGAAGAGCGCAGCGCCGCTGCCGCGCCTCTTCAAGATCGGCGATCCACAGAAGAGCAGCTGATCGCTCTCTTCGTGATTCGGGCCCGGGCCTCGCTCCATCGAGGCTCGGGCTTTGTGCTTTCTGCTTCCCGCGTGCTGATTCATGCATACCTGGCTTGAACCCAAGTACTTGTCGTGGCTTGAACAGGGCCTCGTCGTCACCTTGCTGCTTTCCGTTTGCGCGGGACTCTGCGCGACGCTGCTCGGCTTCGTTCTGGCCATCGCGCGCACGACGCACAAGGCTGCGATTGCGAGCGCCGCTTCACTCTATGTGTTCGTGTTCCGCAATTCGCCGTTGCTGGTGCAACTGCTGTTCTGGTACTTCGGCGCGGCGGCGTTGCTGCCAGCGGAATGGATGACGTGGTTGAATACGCGCCATGCCCTGACGTGGGGGCCTATCTCCTTGCGCTGGCCCAGCTTCGAATTGTTGGCGGGCTGGATCGGCCTCACGTGCTATACGACGGCTTTTATCGGCGAGGAATTTCGCGCCGGCCTGCGCGGCGTCAGCCAGGCGCAGGAACAGGCCGCCGCCGCGCTCGGCATGGGGCGCTACACCGCGCTGCGTTACGTGATCCTGCCGCAGGCGCTGCGCATCGCGACGCCGCCGCTCGCGGGCCAGTACATGAATCTGGTGAAGAACTCGTCGCTTACCATGGCGATCGGCGTTGCGGAACTCTCATACATGTCGCGCCAGGTGGATACGGAAACGTTCAAGACGTTTCAGGCCTTCGGTATCGCGACCGTGTTTTACGTGCTGACCATCGCGGCCATCGAGGTGGCGCTCGTCGTCTGGCAGCGCACCGGAAACCGCGCCTTGCAGCGAGGCCGTGCATGAATGCAATCGACTGGTTTTCGACGCTGCGCTACCTGCTGCTGGGTGCCTTTCCCGCGGGGCCGCTGGGCGGCGTCGCGCTGACCATCGTGCTGTCGCTGACATCGGCCATGCTCGCGGCGTTGGTCGGTCTGGCGGGCGGCATTGCGCTCGCCATGACGCGCGGCATCGCCCATCTGGCGCTCACGGCAGTGGTGGCTTTCTTCCGCGCCATCCCCGTGTTGATGCTGATCTTCTGGACTTTCTTCCTCATGCCGATTCTGCTGCACGTCGACGTACCCGGTCTCGCGACGGTCGTGTGCGCGCTCGCGCTGATTGGCGGCGCGTACCTCTCGCATTCGGTGCACGCGGGCATCGTATCGATCGGCAAGGGGCAGCTTGATGCCGCGCTGTCGCTCGGTCTCACGAGATGGCAGGCGCTGAGGGAAGTGGTCCTGCCGCAAGCCGTGCGGGTGATGATGCCGTCGTTCGTCAATCAATGGGTCTCACTGATCAAGGACACGTCGCTGGCTTACATCGTAGGCGTGCCGGAGTTCACCTTCCTCGCGAATCAACTCAATAACCGGTTGATGGTGTATCCCGCGCAGATCTTCCTGTTTGTCGGGTTCGTCTATCTGGTCTTGTGTGGTGTGCTGCAGTGGCTCGCAATCGCGCTGCTGCGACGCAAAGAAGCAAGCGCCAAAGCGCGGCGTTCGATATGGCGCAATTGCATCTCACGCCTGCGCCCATTTGCATAGCAGTTTTTATTGGTTGGAACCCGGGCGGCGCACTCGCATAGTGGAATCCTGATGGCTATAGACGGCGGCGGTCCGAGCGTCGGAACGCTGCCGCACACCTTAAGGAGGCACTGATGACAGTGGAATTGCATGAAAAACCGCTGCATGCGGATCTGGAAGCGGCGCGCGCCGTCGCGCAGGCGGCCGGCGTGCCGTATGCCGGCGGCGTGACGCCGCAGCAGGCCTGGGCGCTCCAGCAGGCAGGCGAAGCGGTGATCGTAGACGTGCGCACCGCAGAAGAACGCAAGTTCGTTGGCCACGTGCCGGGCACCTTGCACGTGGCGTGGGCGACCGGCACGAGCTTCACGCGCAATCCGCGTTTCGTTCGCGAACTGGAAGCGAAAGCGGGCAAGAGCGCGGCCATCGTCCTGCTGTGCCGCAGCGGCAACCGCTCGGCGCAGGCCGCCGAGGCGGCGGCCAAAGCGGGCTTCGCCCATGTGTTCAACGTCACCGAGGGCTTTGAAGGCGACCTGGACGAAGCAGGGAAGCGCGGCCTGCGCAATGGCTGGCGTTTTCATGGCTTGCCGTGGGTGCAGGACTAGCGTCTCAACGCACGCTGGACCATTCATAACGAACAACGAAGAGGGAACGGGTGTGAGCGTATTTCATGTCGCGGAAGTCGTCGATGCACTGCAGGAAGTGCGTCAACAATGGCGGGAACGCCAGCGTCGCGCGCTGGAGCCGGGCGGCCGCGACTTGCCGGCGCGCGAGGCGCTGGCCGAGGTCGTCGAAACGCTCAAGGGCGTGCTGTTCCCCATGCGGCTCGGGCCGCCGGACCTGCGTCAGGAAAGCGAAAACTTCTACGTCGGTCACGCGCTCGATGCCGCGCTTCACGCGCTGCTTGCCCAGGCGCGGCTCGAACTGCGCTACAAGGCGCGTCACGCCGAGACCGATCACGGCAAAATCGATGCGCACGCATTGGCCGCCGTGCGAGCGTTTTCGGCGCGCCTGCCGGCAATCCGCAGCTTGCTCGATAGCGATGTGCTGGCAGCATTCAACGGCGATCCCGCCGCAGGCAGCGTCGACGAAGTGCTGCTCTGCTATCCGGGCGTGCTGGCGATGATCCACCACCGCCTCGCGCACGAACTCTACAGGCTCGGCTTGCCGCTGCTCGCGCGCATCATCTCCGAACTGGCGCATGCGGCCACCGGCATCGACATTCATCCGGGCGCCCAGATCGGCAGCGCGTTCTTCATCGATCACGGCACGGGCGTCGTGATCGGCGAAACGGCGATCATCGGCGAGCGCGTACGCGTCTACCAGGCCGTGACGCTCGGTGCGAAACGCTTTCCGCGCGATGCGGCCGGCAATGTCGAGAAGGGGCTGCCGCGACATCCCATCGTCGAGGACGATGTCGTCATTTACGCGGGCGCGACCATTCTCGGGCGCGTCACGCTCGGCCGCGGCGCGGTGATTGGCGGCAATGTCTGGCTGACTGAAGACGTGCCTGCGGGGGCGCATATCACCCAGGCGATTTCGCGGCACGAAGTGCGCGCGCCGGCCGGCGCACGCGGCGCGGCCGCCACCGCCGCGCCGGATGCCATCGCAGCGGGCGCGGCACGATGAGCGCCATCGTCCACGACTTTGGCGCAACCGTACGCCGCCTGCGCGAGGCGCACGCCTGGTCGCAGGAACGGCTCGCCGAGCACGCGGGGCTGAACCGCACCTATGTCGGTGAAATCGAGCGCGGCAAGGCCATCGCCTCGATCGTCACGGTCGAAAAACTCGCGCTGGCCTTCGGCGTTGGCATCGCGGAGTTGCTTGCGGGTGGCGCCGCAGGCGCAGCGAACGGCATCGCGCTTCCCAGCACTCAGTTGTCCTCCCGGGCGCTGCCGCCTATAGCCGGTTGATCTTGCTCCATTGGCTCCTGATAATCTGCCGTCGTCATAAGTAAAGCAGTTTTCGTTATAAGTAACCGGAGCCCTTCTTTATGTCCACGACCTTGAGCGGTCAGAACGCGCTTGGCGATAACGCCGCGCGGCAACTGGCGAATGCCACCAAAACCGTCCCGCAGCTTTCCACGATCACGCCGCGCTGGCTGACGCACCTGCTGCAGTGGGTACCGGTCGAAGCCGGCATTTATCGCCTGAATCGTGTTAAGGATCCCGAAGCAGTTCGTGCCACGTGCACGGCGCGCGAGGATGAGGGCACGCTGCCCACGACGTTCGTGCCTTACGAAGAACAGCCGCGCGAATACTTCCTCAACGCGGTGAGCACCGTGCTCGACGTGCACACGCGGATTTCCGACCTGTACAGCAGCCCGCACGACCAGATCAAGGAGCAGCTTCGTCTCACGATCGAGACGATCAAGGAACTGCAGGAAAGCCAGCTCATCAACAATCCCGACTACGGCCTGTTGGCGAACGTCGAGGAAGAGCAACGCATTTTCCCGCTGACCGGCGCGCCCACGCCCGACGATCTCGACGAACTGCTCACGAAGGTATGGAAGGAGCCGGCGTTCTTCCTCACGCACCCGCTCGCGATCGCGGCGTTTGGCCGCGAATGCACGCGGCGCGGCGTGCCGCCGCCCACCGTGAGCCTGTTCGGTTCGCAGTTCCTCACCTGGCGCGGCATTCCGCTGATTCCTTCGGACAAGGTGCCGGTTGCCGACGGCAAGACCAAGATCCTGCTGCTGCGCGTGGGCGACAAGCGCCAGGGCGTGGTGGGCCTTTATCAGCCGGGCGTGGCGGGCGAGCAGGGGCCGGGGCTTTCGGTGCGCTTCATGGGCATCAACAACCAGGCGATCGCGTCGTACCTGATCTCGCTGTATTGCTCGCTGGCGGTTCATTCGCCGGATGCGCTGGCGGTCCTCGATGACGTGGAAATCGGCAAGTACCATGACTACCCTGACACCTACCGCTAACCCAACGGAGATCGCGCATCCGCCGTTGCCTGGCGGCCTGCCGGACCCCGCCACGCTCGCGCGTCTCGCCAACGAGTTCTTCAGCACGTTGCCGGGCGGCGCTGGCGCGCCTGGCGTGACGGCTGGAAGCGGCGCGGTTGGCGGCGTGCCGTCCGCGTTGCCGGCGGCCGCGCCGATACTCGCCTCCCTAAGCAATCCGGCGCCGGCGGGCTCGCCGCTCGCGGGACCCGGTGGCACCGGCACGGGCGTGCCGGGCTTCGCGCCGCCGCAGGGCAAGGTGCCGGGCGCGAATCTCGCGCCCTCCGCGCCAACCCATGTGCTCTCGCTCGGCAATCGCGTACCCGCGCTGGCCCCACATGCGGCGGCGGCGAACGGGCTGCCGGACAACGCGGTGAGCGTGACGCCGGCGCTGGAGCCGCGCGCGGGCGGCGCGCTGCTTGGCGTGCCGCAGTCGTATGCGGTTTCGGAGCGGCCTGAACCGGTCCGGCCCACGACGAGCGAGCGTTCGCCGTTCTACTTTACTGAAGCCGCGGAGAACGGTTGGCGCGGTGCGGCGCGCGATATCGAGGTGCCCGCACAGGGTCTCGCGTCACCCGAGGCGTTCGGCTTGCCCGGCGACGACGCGCTGCGTGGCCTGCTGACGCTCAATCATCGGGACTACGATGCAAACGGCGGCCCCGCGCGATACTTTCTCGACGAACGCGCGGCCGCGCCCGGCGGCGCAGAGAGCACGCTGCCTGCGGGCGCGCATCCGCCTTTCGATGTTCACGCGGTGCGCCGCGACTTTCCGATCCTGCAGGAACGCGTGAACGGCAAGCCGCTGGTGTGGTTCGACAACGCCGCGACGACGCACAAGCCCCAGGCCGTGATCGATCGCCTCGCGTACTTCTATGCACACGAGAACTCGAACATTCACCGCGCGGCGCACACGCTCGCGGCGCGGGCGACCGACGCATACGAGCATGCACGCAAGACGGTGCAGCGCTTCATCAATGCATCGTCGCCCGAAGAGATCGTGTTCGTGCGCGGCACGACCGAGGCGATCAACCTGATCGCGAAGACCTGGGGCGTGCATAACGTGGGCGACGGCGACGAGATCATCGTGTCGCATCTCGAGCACCACGCGAACATCGTGCCGTGGCAGCAGCTTGCGGCGCTCAAGGGCGCGAAGTTGCGCGTCATTCCGGTCGACGATTCGGGGCAGGTGCTGCTCGACGAGTACCGCAAGCTGCTCAACGACCGCACGAAGATCGTTTCGGTCACGCAGGTATCGAACGCGCTGGGTACGGTGGTGCCGGTCGATGAGATCGTCGAGCTTGCGCATCGCGCGGGCGCGAAGGCGCTGGTCGATGGCGCCCAGTCGATTTCGCACATGCGCGTGGATGTGCAGGCGCTCGATGCGGACTTTTTCGTGTTCTCGGGCCACAAGATCTATGGGCCGACCGGCATCGGCGTGGTGTACGGCAAGCGCGAGGTGCTGGAAAGCATGCCGCCGTGGCAGGGCGGCGGCAACATGATCCAGGACGTGACGTTCGAGCGGACGGTGTTCCAGCCGCCGCCGTCGCGCTTCGAGGCGGGCACCGGCAATATCGCCGATGCGGTGGGACTGGGCGCGGCGCTGGACTATGTGAGCCGGATCGGCATCGAGAACATCGCGCGTTACGAGCATGATCTGCTTGCGTACGCAACGAGTGTGCTCGCGCCGGTACCGGGCGTGCGCCTCGTGGGCACGGCGCGCGACAAGGCCAGCGTCCTGTCTTTCGTGCTGAAGGGCTACAGCACCGAAGAGGTGGGGCAGGCGCTGAGCCGTGAAGGTATCGCCGTGCGTGCGGGGCATCACTGCGCCCAGCCCATTCTGCGGCGTTTCGGTCTGGAGGCCACCGTGCGGCCCTCGCTCGCGTTCTACAACACCTGCGAAGAGGTCGATGCGCTCGTGTCGGTGGTTCGCGCGCTGGCGCCACGGCAGTAGAACGACCCGGAGCGGCGTTGCCTGACGCCGCTCCGCTTACTCTCTCCCTTTATTGGCTCGCGATTCTTTCGCTTCTCTATGCGGTTCCTGACGGCGTGCAGACGCTGAATGGTCGTCACTTCGTGACCGACAGGAACCGGATTCTCGCGCAACTTACCGAGCGTCACAGCTTTCCCAAGGTGCATTGAGCCGGATCAATCGCGCCGCGGCTGTGGCGCCTTCCGCGTACGCTCAGAACGAGGGCAGCGCCTGGGTGAGCGTGGAGACGAAGCGTGCCGTGCGTGCATCCTGTGGGCGCGCGAAGAGTTCATGCGACGGACCCGCTTCGACGACTACGCCATCCTTGAGGAAAACAGCGTCGTGCGCCACGGAAGCCGCGAGCCGCAAGTCATGCGTTGCCATCAGCATGGTCGTGCCCTCCAGCGCGAGTTGCCTCAGCACTTCGACCACTTCGGCGGAAAGCTCCGGGTCGAGCGCCGAGGTCGGCTCGTCGCAGAGCAGCACCTGGGGCGAGGGCGCAAGCGCGCGGGCTATCGCCACGCGCTGCTGCTGGCCGCCCGACAATGTAGAGGGCCACGCGTCCGACTTCTGGGCAATGCCCACTTTCGTGAGCAGCGCGGTGGCGCGGTCGCGGGCGCGCTCCTTGTCCCATTTGAGGACCGTGACGAGGCCTTCCATCACGTTCTCGATGACGCTGAGGTGCGGGAATAACTGGAAGTTCTGGAACACCATGCCGGTATGGCGGCGCACCGAGGCAATTTCAGCGTGGGAGAGCGGCCGGCCGCGGCTGAATTCGAGGCGGGCATCGCCCACGCTCAGGCTCCCGGAGTCTGGCACTTCGAGCAGATTGATGCAGCGTAGCAGCGTGCTCTTGCCGCTGCCAGACGGTCCGATCAGAGCCGTGACGCTGCCCGCTTTGAGCGTAAGGTCGATGGCCGCAAGCACCTCGTGGTTGCCGAACGACTTGTGGAGTTGCTCGATGCGGATCATCAGCGCCCCGCCTGGAACAGGGCATGGCGGCCATAGCGCGCTTCGAGCCGGCCTTGTGCCTGCGAAAGCACGGAGCTGAACACGAGATAGATCAGAGCGGCCTCGGTGTAGAGAATCAGGGGTTCGTAGGTCACGGCGGCGATCCGTTGTGCAGCCTGGAAGATTTCCGGCACGGTCAGCACGGCCGCGAGGGACGTGTCCTTCACGAGTGAGATGAACGAATTCGAGAGCGCGGGCAGCGCGACGCGAATCGCTTGCGGAAGGATGGCGCGGCGCAGTGCCTGCGCGCGCGTCATGTTCATCGAGTAGGCGGCTTCCCACTGACCGCGCGGGATCGATTCGATCACGCCGCGAATGACTTCCGCGTTATAGGCGCCCACATTGAGCGAAAAGCCGATGATGGCTGCGGTCAAAGGATCGAGCACGATGCCCACGTTCGGCAATCCATAGAAGATGACGAACAGTTGCACGAGCAGCGGCGAGCCGCGAAAGAGCCAGATATAGAAACGCACGGCCGCGACGGCCCAGCGTTGCCCGAAGAGGCGAATGAGCGCCGCGAAGAACGCGAGCGCCATGCCGATCGCAAACGAAGCCAGCGTGAGCGGGACGGTGAAGACCAGTCCCGCATAAAGCAGTGGCCACAACGATTGCGCCATCAAATGCAGCCATGCCGGCATCGCTCAGTCCGCCTTATTGCGAAACGTCTTTGCCGAAATATTTCTGCGAGATCTTCGCGTAGGTGCCGTCTGCCTTGATGTCGGCAAGCGCCTTGTTGACCGCCGCGACCAGTTCGGGGTTGCCCTTACGCAGCAGCACGCCCGACTGATCGTCCGCGGAAGACGTGTCGATGGAAGCGATCTTGAGCTTCGCGTCGGGCTTGTGCTTCTGAAAGTCGAGGAACGAAAGCGAGTCGTTGACGGTTGCGTCCACGCGGCCCGAAATCAGCAGATCGATCGATTCGTTGAAGCCCTGAACCGGCACGACGTCCGCACCGTGCGACGCGGCGAGCTTGCCAAAGTTGCTGGTGAGCGTGTTGGCCGACTTCTTGCCCTTCAGGTCGTCGAAGGAATGGATGTTCGTGTTGTCCGAGCGCACGATCAGCACGGCGTGCGTCGAAATATACGGGGTCGAAAAATCGTATTTGGCCTTGCGTGCGTCGGTGATCGAAACTTCGTTGATCACGGCGTCGTAGCGGTTGACGTCGAGGCCCGCGATCAGGCCATCCCACTTGCCTTCGATGAACTGCGGCTTGACGCCGAGCCGCTGTGCGATTGCGGTTGCGATATCGACGTCGAAGCCGGTCAGCTTGCCTGTTTCGTCGTGGTAAGTGAACGGCGCGTAGGTGCCTTCGGTCCCGACACGGAACAGGCCGGACGACTTGATCTGCGCGAGACTGTCAGCAGCGAGGGCAGGCGCCGCGGCAACGACCGACAGGAGGGCGGCGAAAAGAGCGGAGCGGATGGCTTTCATGATTGAAATAATCGCGATGAGAGAGTTTCGTCAATAGCATCAAAGGGGTGCGTCGACGGATTCTACTGTCGGCGAGTCGAGCCGCAAAACAGACACATTCGCTATGCATATGCTCTGATGGAATATAACGACGGATATGCCGCAGCCACGGACGGCCCGATCAGGCTTCATTCGGTGATTGCGAATGCGTCCTCCGCAGAGATCGCGGCCAACGGCAGGCGTCCGTTGGGCAGTTCGCGTGCGCGCAGCGCGGGAGCAGGAAACGCTCGACCTGCCAATCCATGAACTACTACCGCTTCGGGACTCAGTCAGTGCTTTTATGGCTTTTGTCTGTGAAGACGCGTGGCGAGGCGGCGACCCACCGCCTCGAACGCGCGCGCGCCGTGCACGACTTCGGCGGAGAGCCCGGGGCCGGGCGCGGCTGGCGAATGCGCTGTCCGAGACGATCAACGGACTGTACAAGGTCGAGGTTGTGCACCGGCGTTCATGGCGTATGCTTTAGGCTATCTAAATAGCGACGTGGGTGGCGCCGGTACAACCACCATCGGTTTCTCAGGCCCGCTCGGGAACGTGTCGCCGGCGGAGGCAGAGGAAGCTCACAATCGGAATCCGATGCTATCCGCTCGCGCACTGCAGCGCCGAACTCGGTGTCTCCGACAAAGCCGGCGCGGTTCAAACGGCCCCGGATATGAGATTTGGCGAAGACGCCCAGGTTGCCTGGCTAAGCCAGCCACTTCTTGATGTTGCTGGCCATCAGTTTCGTGGAGATACCGTAGCGGTCATGCAACGTTGGCAGTGCACCCGCGTCGAGGAAGGCATCGGGAAGCGCAATTTGCTTGAAGCAACAGGCGACACCTGCGCTCAACAAGGCCGTGGCAACGGCTTCGCCTAGTCCACCAATGACGGTGTGATTCTCGGCAACCACGACCATTCGCCCGGTACGCTTCGCTTCGCGAACGATGGTCTCGGTGTCGAGTGGCTTGATGGTGGGTGCGTGCAACACCGCAACGTCCACCTTGTCCGCTTCGAGAGCCTTGGCGGTCTCCAGCGCGCGCATGGTCATCATGCCGGACGAAATGATAAGCACGTCGGCGCCATCCCTCACTAGCTTGGCCTTGCCGAGTTCGAACTGGTAGTCGTACTCGTCGAGTACCGCGGGCACATTGCCGCGCAAGAGTCGCGCATAAACCGGCCCCTTGTGCGCTGCGATGGCCGGTACCATCTGCTCGATGTCGAGGGCATCGCACGGGTCAATCACCGTCATGTTCGGCATCGCGCGCATCAGTGCGAGGTCTTCGGCGGCCTGGTGGCTAGGGCCGTAGCCGGTCGTCAACCCTGGCAGCGCACAAACGATTTTGACATCGAGGTTGTCTTCCGCGATGGTCTGGTGAATGAAGTCATAGGCACGGCGCGTTGCAAACACGGCATAGGTGGTCACGAACGGTTGCGCGCCTTCGTGAGCGAAACCTGCCGCTGCGCCCATCAGCAATTGCTCGGCCATTCCCATCTGGTAATAGCGCTCGGGAAATGCCTTCGCGAAGATGTGAAGATCGGTGTACTTGCCGAGGTCCGCAGTCATGCCAATGACGTTGGTCTTCTCGCGAGCGAGCTCAACGAGGGCATGGCCAAACGGCGCGGAACGGGTAACCTGTCCTTCGCCAGCGATGGACGCAATCATCGCCGAGGTCTTCAGGCGAGGTTTTGTATCGACGACCGAGGTCATGCTTTTCTCCCTGCGTAAGTTTCATCAAGTGCTTCGAGTGCCAGCTTCCATTCATGCTCGTCCACGCGGATGAAGTGATTCTTCTCACGCTGTTCGAGAAACGGGACGCCGCGTCCCATCTTCGTGTCGCAAACGATGATGCGCGGCTTTGCCTCTCTCAGATTGCGCGCATTGTCGAATGCCCGTTTCACGGCATCGATATCATTGCCGTCGACGCGCTGTACGTACCAGCCGAATGCCTCGAGCTTCGGTACCAGCGGCTCGAAGGCCATAATTTGCGTCGATGGACCATCGGCCTGCTGGTTGTTCACGTCGATCATTGCAATCAGGTTGTCGAGCTTCCAGTGGGCCGCCGACATGAGGCCTTCCCAGATCGCGCCTTCATCGAGTTCGCCATCGGAAAACAGGGTGTAGACAAAGGACTTCGAGGCCTTGCGCTTCAAGCCCAGACAACGACCCACCGCGATCGTCAGTCCCTGGCCCAGTGAGCCGCCTGACATTTCCATCCCGGGTGTGTAGCTCGCCATACCCGACATCGGAAGGCGACTGTCGTCGCTGCCGTACGTTTCGAGCTCTTCCTCCGGAAGGATGCCCGCTTCGAACAATGCAGCGTAAAGCGCGATAGCGTAGTGGCCGTTTGAGAGCAGGAAGCGATCGCGTTCTTCCCATTCGGGTTCGGCGGGGCGGTAGTTCATCGCGCCGAAGTACGAGACGGCCAGTACGTCGGCAATATCGAGCGCCTGTCCGATGTAGCCCTGGCCTTGCACCTCGCCCATCAAGAGGGCGTTGCGCCGGATGCGCCAGGCGCGCTCGGCGAGCGTCGCATCCTCGATTACGGGAGTACTCATTTGCGTGTCTCCATGAAAAAGTAGATTCAGCGGTTGACGGTGCGGGCGGGGACGAGGAACACCAGGACCGCACCCACTACCACTGCCGACGAGATGAAGATGAGGCCCGCGGTTGGCTTGCCCGTGAGATCGTTCAACCAGCCGACAATGGCAGGCGAGAAGAAACCTGCGAGATTTGCAAAGCAGTTGACTGCTGCGATGCCGGCCGCTGCGGACATGCCGCCAAGTACTGCGGTCGGCAACGCCCAGAACAACGATGAGGAGGCGAGAATGCCGGCCGCGGCGACGCTCACGCAAATGATCGAGGGCCCCACGCTGCCAAGCATCGGCAGGGTGGCGAAGCCAGCCGCGGAGACAAGCATCGGAATGGCGAGATGCAGGCGACGCTCGCGGCGCTTGTCGGCGCTGCTTCCGAGCAGTGGCAGTGCGATGATTGCGCAGACATAGGGAATCGCGGTCAGGATACCCACCCAAAGCGGGTCAGCGACTCCGGTGCGTCGAACGATGGTTGGGAGCCAGAACGTGAGACCGTACTGACCCAACACGACGCAGAAGTAAATAGCGGCCATGAGCCACAGACGCCGATCGCCGATGAACGAACGGATCGAGTGGTGCTCGGTCGTCCTGGTACGGTCATTCTCGACGTTGCGCTTGAGCAGCGCCTTTTCGTCGTCATTGAGCCACTTCGCGCCAGCAATACCGTTGTCGAGGTAGAGGATGATGGCAATGCCGAGGACGAGCGACGGGAGTGCCTCGAGCATGAAAAGCCACTTCCATCCTGTCAGTCCCTGCACGCCCTGGAATGAATGCATGATCCAGCCCGACAACGGACCGCCGAGGATTCCCGCGAGAGGAATCGCCATAAAGAACATCGATAAAGCTTTGGCGCGTCGTGCCGCAGGAAACCAGTATGTCAGATAGAGAATCACGCCAGGCGCAAAGCCGGCCTCAGCGACACCGAGCAGGAAGCGCAGGACGTAGAACACTGTCGGCGACTTGACGAATACGAAGCTCGCCGAAATCACTGCCCAGGTCAGCATGATGCGAGCAAGCCAGTTGCGGGCTCCAACCCGGTGGAGAATCATGTTGCTCGGCACTTCGAACAAAAAATAGCCGAGGAAGAAAATGCCTGCGCCGATGCCATATACCGTTTCGGAAAAATTCAGATCGCTGAGCATCTGCAGCTTTGCGAAGCCGACGTTGACGCGGTCAAGATATGCGCCGAGATAGCAGAGCATCAGAAAAGGAATAAGACGCCGGGCGACCCTGGCGTAGGTCCTTGCTTCGAAGCTGACCGTTTCCTGGGAAGCCGTCAGCTCGGCACCGATAGCCGGCGCGGCCATTCTTTGTTTCATGATCGTCTCCTATGGGCCAGATTCATCGCGTGGGTGATTCGTCTGGTCGCAAACTGGGTAGCCGTTCGAGCGGCGCGACGC
Source organism: Paraburkholderia sp. JHI2823 (assembly GCF_038900695.1). NCBI lineage: Bacteria > Pseudomonadati > Pseudomonadota > Betaproteobacteria > Burkholderiales > Burkholderiaceae > Paraburkholderia > Paraburkholderia sp. JHI2823. Next base: position 68,832 of record NZ_JAYMRY010000026.1, read on the forward strand.
CCCGGTTATTCCGGGTGCGTCATGAACATGCGCATCGTTGCAAAGCGCACGCCAGAAGTGATGTCAGTGAATCAGCATCCCGCCGTTGACATCGAGCGTGATGCCCGTCAGATAGGTGGAGAGGTTGCTCGCCAGAAAGAGGCAGGCGTTGGCGATATCGTTGGCTTCGCCAAGGCGTCCGAGCGGAATTCCCTTGATGATTTCCGCACGCATTTCGGACGTAAGCTTGTCCCCCGTGATGTCTGTCTGGATAAGGCCGGGGGTGATCGAATTCACACGGATGTGGTCGGCACCGAATTCACGCGCCATCGCCTTGGCAAGGCCGAGGACGCCCGCCTTGGCGGCGCTGTAGTGCGGACCGCCAAAGATGCCGCCGCCGCGCTGCGCGGAGACCGAAGACATGCAGACGATACTGCCACTTTGCTGCTGCTTCATCTGAGGAATCACCGCTTGCGACATGTACAGGGTGCCGAGCAGGCTCACGCCGATCACGGCGTCGAAATTCTGCTTCGCGATTTCCAGCGTTTTGATGGGCTGTGTGATGCCGGCGTTGTTGACCAATGCATCAATGCGGCCGTATTTCTGTACGACGGCATTGGCGGCGGCCACGCATGCTTCCTTGTTGGTGACGTCGCACGCCAGACCAAGATGGCCTTCGCCGAGGTCGCGCGCAGCGCTCTCGGCGTCGGCCTGGACCAGGTCAAGGATCGCGACGTGAGCACCCTGCGCCGCCATCGCCCTGGCCGTTGCTTTCCCGATTCCGCGCGCCGACGCTGCACCGGTGATGACGACCACTTGATTCTCGAGCAACATGTTGATGTCTCCGTTGATGAACTAGCTGTAGGCGAAGTTTCTCCGGCTACGACCTGACCATCAACGCAGTTTCCCTCAACCGGTGCTGAGAAAATTTCAGGTCCCTCGGGATTTCCCTGGTGACCGGGGTGTGCTCCGCTCGATCTCCTGCTCAATCCACGCAAGGAACCGGGCGACCCGCGGCAAATCCGTATTCTGGCTGGGGTACACCAGATGGTGAGCACCGACCTCGACAGACTGAGTCTCATCAAAGACCGGCACCAGCGCTCCCTCGCGTATCTTCACTGACGCGAGCATGAGGCTTTCGAGCGCGATTCCGAGGCCAAGCGCCGCCGTCTCGAGCGACATGTACGAGCGATCGAAGGAGAAGTCGAAGGTCTTTTGGGCGCCGGGCACACCAGCCCGGCCAAACCATTGCCGCCACTGCACGAGTGGCGTTTCGGAATAAATCAGCCTGTGTCCGAGCAGATCTTCGGGCGTCTTTACCGGGTGTTGCTCCAGATACTTCGGCGACGCCAACGGGGCGATGAACTCGCCCCGGACAGTCTTGACCTCCACATTGTTCCATTCCCCGTATCCGTGGCGAATATCAATGTCGTAGTAGCCATTGGAGAACGAGACGTTCTCATAGGAACAGGCAAGATTCAGCTGGATGTCGCCGTTCGCCTCCTGAAAGGAGGCCAGGCGTGGGAGGAGCCACATCAAGCCAAAGCTGGGGCTGGAATGCACGCGCAGAATATCGACCTCCTTGCGACTGGACGCCCGCTCGGTTGCACGGCTCAAGTCGGCCAGCGAACCCGTTACGTCAGACAGATAGCGCTCGCCGGTGGGCGTGAGCACAAGACCGCGCCCTGTCCTCTGGAACAAGGGTTGCCCGATTATCGATTCGAGGTTGCTCAGCTGATGGCTCACTGCCGAGGCGGTGAGGCCCAGTTCTTCTGCCGCACGGTTTACGCTCTTGGTTCGAGCGATGCATTCGAAGGCGATGATTGCCTTGAGAGGTGGAATACGCATAGCGTTCACAAGTTTGATTGGTCGAGCTGGCGAGCTCGACTCCGGGACAAGGAAAAACGGTTTCCACACTGCCTCGGCCGGCTCCTGCTTGCTGGCGAGCACTGGCTATCGGCCGCCCGCGTTACCGGGGAACGCGCCAAACCGACCCGACTCGGCCATTCCATAGCCCATCGATCCAATGACAGCAACAGGCACTCCAGCGGACGGCAGCTCGAAGAGGAAAACCCCTTCAAGTCTCTGATTGTTTGCCGGTCAATGTAAGCCTCCAAACAACTGATTAACGAGACTGCGTAGCCATCGGTTCCCTGCTTCGTGGTGATAGCGTGCGTGCCAGTGCTGCCGGACTGCGAAGCTCTCGACGGGAATGGGGCATGGATGAACGGCCAGATCGTTCGCCTGCGCCAGTGTCTCTCCAATATGTCGGGGCAGTGTGGTGATCAGGTCCGTGCTTTGAATGATCGCTCCGAGACCCAGAAAACCCGGCAACTCAAGAATGACCTGACGTTCAACGCGTTCCCGAGAGAGCGCCTGTTCCAGCAGTTGAGCGCCAGTCCCCGCCGTTATGGCAACGTGCCCCTCATTGCGAAACTGTTTGACTCCCAGGCGGGACCGAATCCTTGCGTGATGACGATTGGCGAGACACACCCAGTCCTGATCGTACAGCTTCTGCTGATAGATGCCGCCTCCGAGCCAGGGCACATAACCAATCGCAAGGTCGGCTTCGCCCGACTCGAGCGCACGTTCCGTATTGCCGTCGATACGCGCGGCTTCGAGACGGACACCGGGCGCCAGCGCCCGGATATGCGCGAGCATCCGGGGCAGCAGTGTGACGTGGCTCGCGTCAGTCATGCAGATTCGAAACCGCCTTTGCGCGGTCGCCGGGTCGAACGCTATCTCCCACGCGCCAAAGCGGCGCAGTGATTCGAGTATCTCGCGGCAGGGCCCGATAAGGGCATCGGCCTGGGGCGTGGGTGCCATCCCACCCGGTGTCCGGATGAACAGCGGGTCATGAAGGTATTCCCTCAGCCGCCCGAGCCAGATGCTGATGGTGGGCTGGCTCTGGCCGAGCTGTTCGGCGACCCGCGTGACACTGCGCACATCATAAAGGAGGTCGAAGAGCTGAAGCAGCTTCAGGTCGGGTAGCTCGACGGGGAACATAGCAATATTGTGTTTCGCAATGACGTCATTGTAGCCATTGTATTGCCGGAATGAATGGCGACTTCTATCGTATGGCAGGACTCAAGGAGACGTCATTGAAGATTGCAATTTTGGGTGCCGGCGCGCTGGGTTGCGCTATTGGCGCCACGCTCACTGAAGGCGGGCACGAGACCTGGCTGGTCGACCGGTCGGCGGCGCACGTTGACGCCATGCGCCGCGATGGGCTGCGCGTCGACGACGCTAGCGGATCGCGTCAGGTTCGCGTTCTAGCGACAACGCAGGCAAGTGAAGCGGGCGCTGCGGATGTCGTCATCGTTCTGGTCAAATCCTTCCACACGGATTCGGCAATCCGCGGTGCGGGCGATCTGGTGGGGCCAGAGACGCTTGTGCTGTCGTTGCAGAACGGCCTCGGGCATGAAGACATTCTCGCCGATGCTGTCGGCCGCGAGCGCGTGCTCGCGGGGAAAACCTATGTCGGCGGCGTCCTTCGCGGTGCAGGGCACATCGAGTCCGGCGTCGTTGGCAAATACACCTATATCGGCGAACTCGACGGGCGAATCACGGCCCGTGTCCAAGCCATCGCCGAGGCATTGAATGCAGCCGGGCTGGCAACGACCGTCAGCGACAACATCGTCGGAACGATGTGGGACAAGCTGCTGGTCAATGTCGCAACGGGTGCGCTCACCGGCATTACCGGCCTGACCTACGGACAGCTTTACGACCAGCCGCTACTCAAGGCGACTGCTCTCGCAGCCGTGGCCGAAGCGATCGCCGCTGCACGGGCGGCCGGGGTCAGGCTTTCGATGACGGATCCTGAGCAGGCATGGACGCTGGCCGCCGAGGGACTCCCCACCGCGTTCAAGACCTCCATGCTCCAGAGCCTCGAGAAGGGTTCTGTGACGGAAGTCGATTTCATCAACGGCTCCGTGGTGCGCTGGGGACAGCAGCACGGCGTGCCGACCCCGGTCAATGCGACGCTCGTCGCCTGTATCAAGGGGATCGAGCGAGCCATGACGGACCGCCAACGCGAGGGAGCAGCGGCATGAGCACGCCAAAAGCCTACCTGGAGCACGTTGCCATCTGGGTGAAGGACATCCATTGGCACATTCGCTTTTTCGAAGAAGTGCTCGGCATGACGATGCGCGAGGTGGACGGAACGCAGGACGCGCCACGGCAGTTTTGGACGCTTGGCGGCATGCAGTTCATCCATGCCCCGGAGCATGACGGTCCCGAAGGCCGCCTCGCTCACCTGGGCGTCATGTGCGAAGACCTCGAGGCGGCGCTGCGCGCAGCCCAGCGATCCGGCGCCACCGAAATGCCGCAAGGTCGTAACTGGCTTCGCTTGCCGGATGGTCTTGCGCTCGAACTGATTCAGGCAAAACCCGCCTCCTGCGTTTCGCAGGCACTGGCGATCAATCCGCGCGCGGAGGCATGAACATGACGATTGTCGAGAAATACTGGGACGACGCCCGCGAAGGCGACGAGTGCGTGAGCCCCACCTACACGGTGACGAAGGAGCGCATTCTCGCCTACGCCGATCTTACCGGTGACCACACGCCTGTCCATGTCGATGAGGAATATGCGAACGCGAGCCACTTCGGCTGCATCGTCGCTCACGGCTTGTTCGGTCTGTCTGTGGCAGATGGCCTGAAGACGAAAAGCGACTACCGATTCCTTCCCGGGATGTCGCTCGGCTGGACCTGGGACTTCCTTCGGCCAATCCGGGTCAACGACGTGCTGCACGTGAAGTTTCGCGTTGGCGAAATGCGGGCAAGCAAGAGCCGTCCGGGCTGGGGCATTGTTGTGCTGCCCTCGGAACTGATCAACCAGAGTGGCGAGGTCGTTCAACGCGGCGAGCATCGTCTGATGATCCCCCGCCGCCCGGGAGCGTTCTGATGCAGGCACGTCCTCTCGAAGGCATTCGCGTCGTCGACTACAGCCATTTCCTTGCCGGTCCTTATGTTGGTCGCTGCCTTGCGGCGCTCGGTGCCGAAGTCATCAAGGTCGAGCGCCCCGGCTCGGGCGATGCTGGACGCCAGCATGCAACGGTGCTCGACGATCAACAGAGCGGCTACTTTCTCCAGCTCAACATGGGCAAGCGTGGCGTGAGCGTCAACATGAAAGACCCGCGCGGCAAGGCCTTCATGCAGCGCCTGTGCGATTCGGCAGACGTGTTCATCGAGAACTACCGGCCGGGCGCGCTCGACAAGCTCGGGCTTGGCTACGCCGAACTCTCGGCACGCAACCCGGGTCTCGTTTACTGCTCGATATCTGCATATGGCCACACGGGTCCCGACGCGCACCGCGCCGGTTTCGGGCTGATTGCGGAGGCCAGGAGCGGAATCATGCAAATGGTCGGCACACCGGGTGAACGCCCGCCGCTGTTGCGCATCTCTCTGGGCGACATGTACACGGGCATCCATGCCGTCGCTGCCATCAATGCCGCGTTGCTGGGAAGAGTCAGAAGCGGGCGCGGGCAACACATCGATATGGCGCTGTACGACACGCTCGTCTCGATGCACGAATACGCCGTTCAGTGCTTCACGCTACAGGGCGTACTTCCCGAGCAAACCGGCCACGATATGCCTACGTCGACGCTGTATGGCGTATTCCGTGCGGCAGATGGCGACCTCGTAATCGCAGCGCAAGTCGATGACGCCTGGAAGCGCCTTGCCTCGATGATCGAGGCAAACGGCGGCCCCGTGGGCTTCGGTGCCGATGCCCGCTTTCATAGCGTCACAGGTCGCAACACACTGCGCGCCGAGATTCTCTCGGTGGTCGAACCGTGGGTAGCCGCGCGCTCGGCGGCGTCTGTTCTCGATCTGCTGGACGGCATCGACGTTCCGTGCGCGAAAGTGCAGCGCATCGATGAAGTGCTGGCTGATCCGCAGATTCAGGCCAGAGGCATGGTCGTCGAGCAGCAACATCCGCGCTATGGGACCTTGCGCTTGCCCAACCTGCCGTTCCGCTTCTCCGATTGCGACACGACGATTCGCGAGGTCGCGCCCGATCTGGGGCAGCACAACGCCGAAGTTGCGCGCTCGCTGGGTTTTGAACCCGCCGAAATTGTCGCGATGCAGACCGATGGGGTTCTCTTTTCAAAAGCGAGCCAATGATGACAGACCAGTACGCGGTTATTGGCAACCCGATAGGCCACACGAAGTCCCCGCTGATCCATGGAATTTTCGCCAGGGAGACAGCGCAGGACATGAGCTACACGGCCATCGAGGGTCCCCTCGAGCCGGCGGGTGCATTCGCCGATGTCGTGCGCGCCTTCGCCGCCTCGGGTGGTAAGGGCATCAACATCACGGCGCCTTTCAAGCTCAAGGCATTCGCGATGTCGGACGAGCGTAGCGAGCGTGCCGAACTGGCTGGTGCGGCCAATGCGCTCAAGTTCGAGAACGGGCGTGTTCTCGCCGAGAACTTCGATGGAATCGGCCTCGTTCGCGACATCGAAGTGAATCTTGGCTTGCGGATGGAGGGCAGGCGAGTATTGCTGCTCGGTGCGGGCGGTGCGGTGCGCGGCGCGTTGCTGCCTTTTCTCGCAGCCAGGCCGGCAGAGATGGTCATGGTGAACCGCGATGTGACTAAAGGCCTTGCACTGGCGGCACAGGTGTCGGGGCGTGGCCCTCTCGTCGCGTGCGGATACGCTGATCTGCAGAGGCTCGGTCGATTCGATCTCGTAGTCAACGCAACTTCGGCGAGCCTTACCGGCGATTTGCCTCCCGTTCCCCCGAGCGTTTTCAGTGGGCAAGGCACAGCGTACGAGCTTGCGTACGGTAAAGGGTTGACTCCGTTTCTCCGCCTTGCACGAAACGCCGGGGTACGCGGCGTCGCAGACGGCGTTGGCATGCTGGTCGAGCAGGCAGCAGAGGCATTCTTGTGGTGGCGTGGCGTGCGCCCGGCAACCAGCGCTGTCATCGACCAACTGACGGTTCCGCTTGCCTGATTACGATCGAACCCGATACGGAGCGTGCAGTGAGGTATCGGGACGATCGCTTCTGTCGAGATGAGGTGTCCCGTGTGTTACTTCTGGAATGTGCCGAGCAGTTGGGTGCGTGCCATTACATGGCCTTCCATCGCCTTTTCCAGCACGGCCTTTGTGGGCTCGTGAAGATCGGGCAGCACGGTGTCGAGCGCGTAGAGCTTGTGGAAATACCGGTGACGGCCAGCGGGCGGGCATGGGCCGCCATACGTGGTGCGTTGAAAATCGTTGGTGCCTTCAAGCGTGCCTGCCGGAAGCGCGTCCGCAGTGACGCCTTCCTGAACACCAGGCGCCGTCGCCGGAATGTTGTAAAGCACCCAGTGGACCCATGTCATGCGTGGTGCGGCCGGGTCAGGCGCGTCGGGGTCGTCGACGATCAGCACGAGGCTTTTCGCATCGGCGGGCACCCCGGACCATGCGAGCGGCGGCGAGACGTCCGCACCCTTGCAGGTGTAGCGCCGAGGAATTTCGCCCCCTTCATGGAAAGCTTGCGAGGTGAGAGTGAAGGCCATGATGTGCTCCTCGGCGTCAGCCAGCGCTGCGAGCTAGTGCTTGCGATGCAACCAGCTCATGTGGTGCGTGTCGAGCCACTGGTTCAGACCCTCTCCAGGGTGTTCGTGCCTGTAGCGCCTCGACAGGGCCCATGCAACGACAACGAGAACCACAAGACCAACCCAAACACTGATCATTGACTGAGCCATGGCAGCCTCCTCGGAGAATGCGACCATGCATGAATTCTAGTCAGTGGCGACCGCGCTCGCTCGGCTTGCGTAAATGGGTTACGACCCGAACGCTTCCCTGACTCGAACAACGATCTGCCGAATCTCCGGCGTGCCGTATTCGGTGGATGAGGGCGCCCGTTCCGCAGCACCCGCGAAATGGTCTGATTTTTGGTCCCGCCAGTGATACGGTACGTCCAGCGTGATCGCCACCGCATCTGTTGCAGCGCGGCACGCACCGATCGGCCCACTATGCGGGACGCCCCTGGATTGCCGCGTCGCTGCGTTGTCCCTACTATCAACTCCCTCGCCATTGCAGCGAGTGCGCCACCGGCAAGCGACGCTTAAAGCGAACGCCTTAGCCGACGCAGTCCATACAGCACTACTCGAGCTATCAGGAGGCAAGCATGCTCAGCGCTCATGAATTTGCGACTTTGATGCTGGTGAGGGATTCAGCCGACCACATTGCCGAACGGCAAGAACTGGATACGTTGCTTGAACGTCAGCTCGTCACCATGGAGAGGCTTGCCGGCGGTGCTGTGCGGGCGCGTGTGACGGAGGACGGCGATTCGCTCCTTCGTCACCTCACTCGCCTCCATTGAGAGCGCGAAGCACTGAAGGACCCACACATCCGCGCGGTCTGTGCGCCCATCATCCGAAGGCAGGTCAGCTAGCCCGACTTTGATTGCGCGAGCCGATGAGTCTACCCGGCGCCCTGCGGCAGGTCGGAATTGCATTCAACCTCATCGTCGGCTACGACCCGGGTTGTGACCGCGCAGGCTACCGGATTGAGGGCGTCACAACGTGGGTAACCGATGGAAGACGTCGAAACGCGCAAACGGGGCCGCAGCCGTTCCGAAATCGCCCGCATGTGCCCATCCGAGCGGCGGCTGCGCATTGGTGAGCGGCCGCTCCACACACGACGGTGAATGTCGCATCTTCGTCTCCTGGTTGCTCGATTAAGCGCCGGCGTAAAGGCTCCGCCGAAATGCCGTCGGCTGAAACGTCTACAATGGATCCTGGTCAAAAAAAACGAATACGACCAGCCATGCCACTTAACTCGATCTATCCAGCGCGGAAACGAACAGCCCGGCCAGTCTGGCCCGCCGTGTGCGTCGCGCTCCTACTGTTGCCGGCGGCCCTCGTTGCCCAGAACGAGAAACCGGGTATTGCCTTTTCCACGATCGAGCCCGGCGGACCACTGCCCGCAGGCTGGAAGAACCTGCCGGTTGCGCACGGCAAGCCCTTGACGCAATACACGCTTGTTCACGACGGCAACACCACCGTCCTGCAGGCGGACGGGGACCGCTCTGCTTCGGCGCTCATGCACGAGGGTAATATCGACCTCGTCCGCACACCCGTCGTGGCGTGGCGATGGAAAGCAAAAGGACCGATCGAGGGCGCCGACAACCGCGTCGGATCAAAGGAAGACGCGCCAGCGCGACTGGTGTTCTTGTTTGACGGCGACAAAAGCAAGCTATCGTTCTTTGACAGGGCCAAGATGGACCTGGCAAAGCGCCTGGGTGGCGAAGAGCTGCCCTATGCCACGCTGATGTATATCTGGTCAACCACCGCTGCGCCAGGCACCGTCATTGCCAATCCTCACACGAACCGCGTACAGATGATCGTGGTCTCTGGTCTGTCCGGCGATGCGGGTCACTGGCAAAGCCTGCGCCGCAATATCGTGCAAGACTACGAGCGGGTCTTTCACGAACCGCCTGGACGAATCACCGGCTACGGGCTGCTGACCGATACCGATAATACCGGTACCACTACGCGCGCCTGGTACGGAGACGTCGAGTTCCTGCCCGGGCCTTGATAACGCAAAGCGGCCGAACTAACTGAGTCCCTGCGACGAGGGCGCATGGCGCACCGCTTCCTGATGCGACTATCCGTCTCAAGAACGACAGCCAATCAACGTTGCCACCACGCCCGCACCGGGCGTCATGTCCGGGCTTGCCAGCAGCCGTTACACCACTCCGTGCGCTTGATCAGTATGCATGCGTGTACAACCACTTCGCGTACGAATCGAGACCTTCCTCGAAGCTGATCTGCGGCACATAACCTGGCTCGCGTTTCGCGAGCGAGAGATCGAACGGCGCATTGCGATCGAGTACCTCCAGCGTGCCCGGTCCGATTTCAATGTCAGCCCCGGGAAAGCGACTGCGCACCAGTGCGGCCACCTCGCCGTAAGTGCGCTGATCCCCGCCCGTAATATTGAAAGCCCGGCCGGCGGCATGTGGCGCACCGAGTGCCAGCAGGCTCGCTCTGGCTACGTCTGTCACGTGGACGTACTGGAAACGGTAGTCCGCGCCGGCCGGCTCGTTCGTCGGCCGGCCGTCGATTGCGTTGCGCAGCAGGGTGTGCAGATAGCACTGCATGTATTGCCCGGGACCATAAATCCAGCCTGGGCGCAGCGACACGATATGCATGCCGTACAGGCGGCTGTAGACCGACGCCAGCTTCTCGGTAAAGACCTTGGTCGCGCCGTATGGCGTGGTCGGATTCAAAGGCGCGTCTTCATGCGTCGCCTCAAGGTCTTCGTTGTCGCCGTATACACATTCAGAGCTGAAGTTCACGACGCGCCTTACCGATTTCAATCGTGCGGCCTCGAAAACGTTCGTCGTACCAAGTGCGTTGGTCACGACAGTCTGATAAGGAATCTCGCGAGAAAAAAACGGATGCGAAACCGCCGCCGCATGAATGACTGCGTCAATTGCGAAGCGGTCGATCGTCTCCAGAAGATGCGGCAGGTCGTTCAGATCGCCTTGCACATAATGGACACCGCGCGTCGCGTCGCTCTCAGCCGCTCGACGATCATAGCTGACCGCGATCTGCTGGTTGTCCGCGATCATTTGAATCAGCGTGCTGCCGAGGAAACCGCAGCCGCCTGTAACGAGTATTGCCATGCCCTTTTCCTGGTCTACGGATGAATTCCAGCGCGCCTTGCGTTGCCATGCGATCAACCGTTCATCACGCCACCGCCGTTCACGCCGACGATCTGGCCGGTCATGAAGCTCGCTGCGCCTGAGTTCAGGAACCGCACGACCTGCGCGATCTCATCAGGCGTGCCGAGACGCTTGAGCGGGTAGCGTGCGGCTTCCTCGTCGATATAACGCTCGCCGAGCGCTTCAACCATCGGTGTAATTACGCCGCCGGGCGCGACCGCATTCACGCGCACGCCATACGGTGCGAGTTCGCGTGCGAGGCTCTTGGTGAACGCAATGATGCCGCCTTTCGCGGCGCTGTAGTGACTGAGATTCTCGCAGCCGATCTGGCCCAGGTCGGATGCGATATTGACGATCGATCCGCTGTGCTGCTGTTTCATCAAACGCGCGGCTTCACGCGAGAAGTGGAACGCGCCGTAAAGATGCACCTTGATCATGCTGTCCCACGCGGCGTCGGTGAGTTCCGTTACCGGCGATTCCTGCAGTATCCCCGCGTTGTTGACCAGCACGTCGAGCTGCTCGATGTTCGAAAATATGCCCCGTACGCGTGCAGGATCGGAAACGTCGCCAGCGGCCACCGTGCAGCGCGCGCCAAGCGCTTCAATCTCCTCGCAGAGGGCGGCGAGCGAAGGGCTGAAGGGCAGGTCGTTGACAATCACATGAGCGCGCTCCCGAGCGAACGCAAGGGCGATGGCTCGTCCAATGCCGCTGCCAGCGCCCGTTACGAGACAGGTCGTGGTCTGTTCCCGCGTCGCGCCGAAATCAGTTCGTTGCGTCATCAACGGATAAAGAAATATTGCGATGCCGGCGATTCTAATTCCGATTATTTTTATCGGCCAGCTTTGGCGCGGTGTTGCGCGAGCCATGCACCGCAGCCAGCGGCGCACGCATGTGCAATCCCATCGAAAGGGCAATGCTGCACCGACGTAGGGCGGCCGTGCTTAATCCTGGTTAAGCTGCGCGCATGGCTGCATGCAGCGTTTTCGGGCGAAAGAACCCGTGGGCAAAGGATTTTCGATGGACTGGCAAGCTTCCTGCTTGGTAACAGGCGTCACGGGATGAGCATAGAGTTCAGCTATTGACAGGAGAACTAGGGTTCCGGTCCGCGGATGCACGGCGCGGATGACTGGTCCGAGAGTTTTCCGGCTCCGGCTTCAAGGGGCTCCACGGAGGGATAAAAGCCCGGGAGATGCGCTAGACAATGCGCCTCCCGTGCCCATTCCCTTCATGATCAGGAGCCTCACGTATGCCGTTCGTTTTGAAGAAAGCGTTGCGCACGCTCTCCGTCGCCAGCACTCTGGTCGCTTCCGCACTGTTCGGTTCGCCGGCAGCCCACGCAGCCGAAGCGCTCAAGATCGGCACCGTCGTGTGGATAGGCTATGGTCCGTTCTATGTTGCCGAAGCCCTCGATCTCTACAAGAAGTATGGCCTCTCGGTCAAGCTCCAGTACTTCACCGATCCTGGACTGCTGCCCGCGGCGCTGACCAGTCATTCGGTCAACGGCGTGATGCTCACTTATGACCAGGTCGTCGGCTCGGTCGCGAAGGGTCTATCAGAGAAGGTCGTGATGCCCATCGACTTTTCCGCGGGCGCCGACGCAATCGTCGCCTCCGGAGACATCAAGTCGGTGGCGGATTTCAAGGGCAAGAAGGTCGCCTTCAATCCGCTCTCTCCATCTGATTTCCTGCTCAGCTACGCACTGCAAACGAACGGCCTGAGCGACAAGGAAATTCACGCCGTGAACATGACGCCCGAAGGCATTCCGGGCGCGATGCTCTCTGGTAGCCTGCCGGTCGGCGTGACCTACGAGCCGAACGTCTCGCAGATCGTCAATTCGGGCAAGGGCAAGTTCCATGTCGTCTACTCGTCGCGCAATGCGCCGGGCCTGATTGCGGACGTGCTCGTGTTCGACCAGTCGTTCATCGACGCTCATCCGGGCGAAGTGAAAGGGATTTTGCAAGCCTACGCGGACGGCCTCGCCTATATGAAGAGCCATCCCGACGACGCCAACAAGATCATCGCCAAGGTGCTCGGCGTCGCGCCCGCGGAAGTCAAGGCGCAAATGGCCGGCGTGTACAACATCCCTGTCGCGGAGATGCCCCAGAGCTTCGTGAAGGGGCCGACCACGCGGTCCTATTACACGAGTGGCGCGGTGATCGGCAATCTTCTGCTCAAGAAAGGGCAGATCAGCACCTTGCCGCCCACCGAGAAGACGATCGACGCGCAGTTCGTCAACCAGATCGCGAGGTAAGAGCCATGGCCGCGATCTACCGATATCGGGACGCGCTGCTGCCCAATAGCGCTGCCATTGCCTATGCGGTTGGCGGTTATGCACTCGGCGTCGTCCTGCTGTGCTCCCACACTGGATGGATCGCGGCCGCTGGCGTCGCGGTATTGGCGCACGCAATGATCATCGGCGCCTATCTGCTGCACGACGCCGCTCACCTCGCCATCTTTCGCACCCCCGAAGCCAACGCGCGTCTGGGCACGGTCATGGCGTGGCTGACCGGTGCCTGCTACGCGCCGTTCAGCGCTCTGCGCCACAAGCATATGCGTCATCACGTGGACCGCGCGGACATCGTGACGTTCGATGCCAAGGCGTTCCTGCTGAAGGTGCCCGTCAGCCTGCGCCGCGTGATTGTGTTGCTCGAATGGCTCTATGTGCCGGCTATCGAACTCGTGATGCACGGCTATGTGATGATCATGCCGTTTCTGCACCCTGAGCATCGCGCCCAACGGCGGCGCGTCGTGCTTGTCGCGCTCATTCGCATCGCACTGTTCGGCGCACTCGGCTGGGCGTCGCCGAAGGCGTTGCTCCTGTACATGGTGGCGTGGTTCATCTGCCTCACTGTCCTGCGTTTCGCGGACGCGTATCAGCATACGTACGACGCGTTCGCCGTGCTGGAAGGCAACGTCGCGATTCCCGACGGCAAGGTGCGCGACCGCGCCTACGAGCAACGCAACACTTACTCGAATCTCGTTTCGGTGAAGTTTCCGGCGCTGAACCTGCTGCTGCTGAACTTCTCGTATCACAACGCGCACCACGACCGGCCCATCGAGCCGTGGTACCGCTTGCCGCGCGCGCATCGTCAGTTGTACGGCGACGACGACAGCCAGGTGATTCCCATGTCGCGGCTGCTATGCGGATTTCACCGGCATCGCGTGAAGCGGCTGCTGTCGGCCGACTATGGGTCGATGGATGTCACGCGCAAGCAGGTGGATGACTTCTACGGCGCAGTGGGCGTGTCGTTTCTTACTGCTGTCTGAATACCCGGCCAGGGCGCGTTTCGTTGAACCGGTGCCCCATTCGATGACGACGAACGCGTTACCCCGCTACAGGATTGCTCAATGCATTCTCACCTGATGCAGCATTTGAGTTGGGTTGACTACCGCCAACGCGTACTCGACGACAAGGCCATCGTGCTGCTGCCCTGCGGCGCGCTGGAGCAGCACGGCCCGCATCTACCGCTCGGCACCGATGCGCTCCTGGCAAGCGCGGTGGCGCTCGACGTCGCGCGCGAGGTTGGCGGGATCGTTGCCCCGGCGTTCAACTACGGATACCGCTCGCAGCCCAGGTGCGGTGGCGGCCAGCACTTTTGCGGCACGACGAGCCTCGACGGCAACAACCTGAGCCAGATGACGCGCGATGTAATCCGCGAATTCGCGCGTCACGGCGTACGCCGGCTCGCGTTGATCGATGGACACTATGAAAACCAGTGGTTCCTCACCGAAGGCATCGAGCTGGCGATGCGCGACCTCTCTCTCCAGGGCACGCGCACGCCGCCGCTGCGTGTCGTGCGGCTGGAGTACTGGGATTTTTTGACCGAACCCACACTCGCCAAAGTGTTCCCCGAAGGTTTCCCGGGCTTCGCGCTCGAACATGCGGCCGTAATGGAGACGTCGATGATGCTCCACTACCACCCGGACCTCGTGTCGACCGACAAGATTCCCGACGACGGCCCTGCGGACTTCCCGGCCTACGACACCTACCCGACACGCTCTGGCTGGGTGCCGCTCTCCGGTGTGCTTTCGTCGGCGCGTGGCGCGAGCGCCGGGAAGGGCGCGCTGCTCGCGCAAGAAGTGGCCGCGCGGGTGGCCCGCGCGCTGCGAGCGGAATTTTCCGATCTTTCCTGAACTGAAACGGAGCCAACCGAACATGACGCAGGTACTGCGAATGTGGCCCTTGCTGACCGCGATGCACCGTTACGACAAGTCGGTATCGACGCGCAATCGTGGCGTGGGCGTCGAGATCGAGGCACCTATCCTTGCGTACCTCATCGAGACGCGCAATGGGCGCATCCTCTATGACGTCGGGTGCGATTACAACAAGATCGCGAATCCCGAGTTGCGCGCGCGCTATTACGAGACTGACGACGCGCCGCTGCCGGTGCCGCAAATGTCGGAGGAGCAGCGCATTCCTGGCCATCTCGCGCGGCTGGGCTTGCAGCCTGCCGACGTGGATGTCGTGGTGGTCGGCCATCTGCATTTCGACCATGCGGGCGGGCTCTGCGATGTTTGCGGGTGCGATATCCACGTGCATGCGGATGAACTGGCGGCAGCGCGCGAGCAGGCTGACCACGGCTACTTTCAGGCCGATTTTGCCGGCGATTATCGCTGGCGTATCCAGCGCGAAGAGTATGACCTCGCCCCCGGCGTGCGCGCGATCAACACGCCCGGGCACACGGCCGGGCACATGTCGCTCTGGATCGAGCTGCCACAGGGGCGGCCGGTGATTCTGGCCGGTGATGCCGCTGACCTGACCGAGAACCTCGACGAAGAGATTGCACCCGGTTTGTGCTGGATGGAACGCGAAGACCTTGCGCTCGAAAGCATCCGCAAGCTCAAGACGCTGGCGCGCGAGACTGGCGCGGCGGTGTGGCCCAATCACGATATTGCTTTTTGGCACAGCGTAGCTGGAGCAAGCGCATGGCATTGCTGACGAATCAGGCGGAACTGGAGGGCGTCGACGCCGGTGCGTGGCTCGACCGGCCCGCCGAAGCCGAGCGCGTGCCACAGCCCTATCATGGCGTATGGCGGCGCACGCTGTTGCGCAACGCAGCGGGGCACGAGGACCGTACGACGCGCGTCTTCTGGCTGCAGACGGCGCGTGTGCATGTGGACCTGCGCGTGAGTGCGGACCGAACCGCTTTCGATGACGTGAGCAGCCTCGATGCCATGCCGCGAGACGGGCTGGTCGAACTGGCGCGACAGCAAGGCTTCGCCGGTTTCACCGAGGTTCAGGCAGGTACGCCCGAGGTTTGCACATGGCATCGGCAGATCGACTTCAGCCCGCCGGCGGGCACGCGCGATATCGGCACGATGCAATTCGAGTCGCCCGACATACTGCTCGAAAGCGGTGCGGACGCGCCTTATCACGAGCGCTGGGAACGCGAGCCGGCTTCCGTTGGCCCGACGTGGGCGGCGCGCCTCCCGCACGAGGCAGTGCTCGCTGCGGGCGCAGTGCACGGAGCGGCAGCGGAGTACGGGCCCGATGACAGGCCCATGAGCTTTCTGGCCCGCGCCGGGCGCTTCTTCATGTTTGCGCGCGGCCGGACTTCCCGCGCGACGGCGTGGCTTGCACCGCATCGCGGACGTACGCTGGCGCAGGTTGTCGGCGATCCGTCCGTTTCGCTCGAACAAGCCCGCGCGCTTCTCGATTTTGAAATATCGCTCGCGCACGTTGCGGCATCCGCTGGCGCGCTTCCCGTCATTGCCTTGTCGACGCACCCGTGGCGCGAGGGGGGCACCTTGCCCTTCCGGCTCGACGCCGATATCGAAATTGCCGAACCCTATCGGGTCAGTAACTCAAGGAGCAACCATGTCGACGACTGAACGCGCGAGCGCTGGCAACATGCTGGCCCCACGAGCCGAGACCAAAACCCGGTGTGCGCCGCTATGGGCCGTGCGCGGCGAAATCAGTAGCCGCGCCTATATCGGCTTCGCCTCGACTGGGCTGATCGTGCCGCTCCTCGCCTGGTGGGCGCTGTCGCTCTCCGGGCTCGTCGATCCGACCTTCATGCCGGGCCCGGGCGCCGTCTTGCACCGGCTCGCGAGCTGGTGGACCGACGACGGGCTCGCCGACGACATCTGCATCAGCGTCTACCGCGTGGTGGGCGGCTGGGCGCTTTCGGTAGTGTTCGCGCTGCCGCTCGGCCTGCTGATCGGCACGTTTCGCCCAGTGCAGGCGCTGCTCGAACCGCTCACCGACTTCATCCGCTACATGCCCGCGGTTGCGTTCATTCCGCTCGTGATGTTGTGGATCGGCATCGACGAAGGCTCGAAGATCGCGATCATCTTCATCGGCACGTTCTTCCAGATGGTGCTGATGATCGCCGAGAACGTGCGCGCGGTGCCCATCGCGCAGATCGAAGCCGCACTGACGATGGGTGCGACGCGCGAGGAAATGATCCGTCTCGTGATCTTCCCGTCGTCACGTCCGGCCATCCTGGACACGCTGCGCATCACCATGGGATGGGCCTGGACCTACCTCGTGGTCGCGGAACTCGTGGCGGCCAACTCGGGCCTCGGCTACGCGATTCTCAAGGCACAACGCTATTTGCAGACGGACCGCATTTTCGGTGGGATCCTGCTGATCGGCCTTATCGGCCTTCTGATCGATCAGGCATTCCGGCTCGTACACCGTCTTTGCTTTGGAAAATGGATGGCCAAACGATGATGAACGCTTCCCCGAAAATCTCCATCGAGCGGGTATCGAAGTACTTTGGCGGCGGCAGCGACCAGGTGCGCGCGCTTGCCAACATCGAACTGAACGTGAGGGAGAACGAGTTCGTCACGCTGGTGGGCGCGT
Source organism: Paraburkholderia sp. JHI2823 (assembly GCF_038900695.1). Classification (NCBI taxonomy): domain Bacteria; kingdom Pseudomonadati; phylum Pseudomonadota; class Betaproteobacteria; order Burkholderiales; family Burkholderiaceae; genus Paraburkholderia; species Paraburkholderia sp. JHI2823. The sequence goes on from NZ_JAYMRY010000026.1 coordinate 86,277, forward strand.
CGGGCTGCGGCAAATCCACCTTGCTGCGCATCCTCAGCGGGCTCGAAACGATCGACGATGGCACGATACGCGTCGGTGGTCAGGCGATCGACGGCCCCGGCGTGGACCGCGCAATGGTGTTCCAGCACTACAGCCTGTACCCATGGCTGACGGTTCGCCAGAACATCCAGTTCTCGCGGCGGCTCAAGACCAACCGGCGCGATCTCACTTCGAGTGCGGTGGAAGTGGCGAGCGGGCGCGCGGACGCGCTGCTGAGCTTGATGGGGCTCACGCATGTCGCCGACGCGTATCCGAACCAGTTGTCGGGTGGCATGCAGCAGCGAGTGGCAATTGCCCGTGCATTGCAGGGAAAACCGTCGATCCTGCTGATGGACGAGCCGTTCGGCGCGCTCGACGCCCAGACCCGCGAAGTGATGCACGACCTGATCCTGCATGTTCACGCACTTGAGAAGACCACCATCGTGTTCGTCACGCACGACGTGGAAGAGGCCATCTATCTAGGCCATCGAGTCGTGCTGATGGCGCCGCGGCCGGGGCGCATCGACACGATCTACGACGTGCCGTTGCCCGCCGTGCGCAATCCGGAGATGAAGCTCGCGCCCGAATTCACCGCGCTCAAACGTGAGATACTGGCACGCATTCGCGAGACGTCGGGCATGAAGACCGATCTCGCTACGCTGGAGCAACTCACGCGCTCAGCGGTCTGAGCCCTTCGGCTAGCTCGCCGCACGCTCACGCGTGCGGCGCGAAGCGTGCCAGCGACGTCGGTCGCACCTGGTCCCCGATGCGTTCAATGGCTTTCACGTTGAGCATGTATTCGAGACCGGTCCAGATAGCGAGAGGGGGTGCCTTCGTTGCGCCGACCGGCAGCCGGCGCGCAAAGGATTGGAACTGTTAATCGATTGCAGCGTCGTCTCGAAGTGTTCGTCGACCAGCCGGCGCGCCTGGTCCTGCATGCTGCCCGCTGCCGCAGCGGCCTGTTCCACGAGCGCGGCGGTCTGTTGCGTCACTTCGTCCATTTGGCCAATCGCCTTATCAGTCCGGCGTCACCTTGGCGCTCGTCACCCACGTCATGCTTCCGAGCCTGTCCACTATCGTGCACAGTGCCGAAAACGGCATACAGTCAATCGAAATGGCGAAGTCGACCAAATCCTGAGTCTGTGCAGTCGATATCTTCACGCTCCTGATCTCCCCAGCGATCGGCAGGAGCACCTGCCAGAGCGCCGCAACGCGCATGTTGTTAATCTCGGCGCGGACGCTGAGTTCCCGCTGGCCGACTGCCAGCGTTTCCTGAAAGTGAGCTGTCATGCTATTTCTTATGCGAGATTGCCCAGAATGGGCGCGCGTTGTCCCATGGGTACCCCGGGCAACCTACCGCCCCGAGACAGTTGCCGAAATGCACCACCCGGTATAGGGGCCTGCGGGCCTGCGTGATTTTTGAGTCGTTTGAACTGCGCATTCCCCGCCCCTCTGGCGCGTTTGCCAGCCAGAGCCTCCGTGCGCAAGGCCGCGGGCACGTTCCACACATCGTCAGGAGCGTGCCGTTGCGTGCTGACCGGTGCGGGAGACGACGTTCTGGCCGTCGCCCGGATCAACCATATGCTCCTGCCCGAGATTGCAAAGTGTCTTCGCACGATCCTTTTCGCGCCAGTAGGCGGCCAAGCGCCATGGGCAAAGCAACGGCGAGTATCGATACCCCGATCGCAAGACCCATCCATGTTTCATCGATCTCAACCCCAAAATGAACAAACGTGACTGTGCCCGTACGCTGGGCGTACTGGAATGGCGCGACGCCGTACGGGCGTGCGCGACATTGGAAAGGCGACCTGGATGTCTGGCGTGACATCGAGGCCAGCGCCCGTTGTTATTGCATATGTTGACCGCCATTGATGGCGATGTTCGCGCCGGTCACGAAACCGGCCTCTTCGGAGCACAGATAGGCAACAAGGCCCGCCACTTCCTCGGGTTTGCCGAGGCGGCCCGCCGGTATCTGCGGCAGGATCTTCGTATCGAGGATCTCTTGCGGGATTGCAGTCACCATTTTCGTCGCCAGGTATCCGGGTGAAATCGTGTTGACAGTCACGCCCTTACGGGCAACTTCAAGCGCGAGTGACTTGGTGAAGCCGTGCATGCCTGCCTTGGCCGCTGCATAGTTGGTCTGCCCCACGGAGCCCTTCGAGCCATTCACCGATGAAATATTGATGATTCGTCCCCACCCCCGCTCGACCATGCCGTCGCATACTGGCTTTACCATGTTGAAGACGGAATTGAGGTTGGTGCTGATGACCGCGTCCCAGTTCACCTTGTCGAGTTTCCTGAGTGTCATGTCACGCGTGATCCCGGCATTGTTCACGAGAATATCGATCGGACCGACCTCGTGCTGGATTCTCGCGACGCAATGCTGGCAGGAATCGTAATCGGCAACGTCGACCGGATAGACCTGGAACACACGACCATCGGCCTTCATTCGAGTCAGCCAGTCATCGACTCCGGAGTTGTTTGGTGAGTGCGTAACCACCACCCGGTATCCCGCGGCATGGAGCCTGACGCTGATCGCCTCTCCGAGGCCACCCAATCCGCCAGTTACAATTGCAATTCGATTAGTCATCCTACATCTCCGTGCGAGTGAGCTACGTATCAAAATATTGTTGCTGCTCCCGGATGACAGGAGTCACATTCATCGCCACCATGCCGTCCCGCCCGGGCGCGACAGGCAGCGCAGAGCACAGCAGAGGCCTGCGTGGGCGCCAGAGGAAAGTTTGTTATCGATTGTGTGGCAGGACGTGCGCAATGCCTTGAATGAAACTGCTCTGACGCCCCCGGAGAAACCCTTGTTGAGAGGTGATCGCGCACTGGCGAACGGGCTTCACGACGCGACGCAAGGACCGGGAGAATGCCGATGCAGCCACGGGCGTGCCGACAGCGCCGGGCATTGGCACGCTCTCGCGTGGGGATGGGCTTGCTGCTTACCGGACGTGGCCGATAGCGTATCTGATTGACGGAATGCTGCGTCCGCCGGCTGGAGCCAGTCTGGCAGATGATCAGGATGCCGGAGCGGCGTGCGCGAGGGTCGAGCAGAAGCAGGAGATCGCGCGAATCTTTCTCAACGGTCTCTCTGGCGCGGGGGCACTGGCGCCGGACGATAGTGACTATGTCGCCAGACTCGTCGCCCGAAGAGTTTAGCGCATCAATGAATGCATTAGGATAAGAAAACTTATCTTTATGGTCGTGTTGTGCGTCGCATTTCTGGAGAAAACTTCAGAGGAAGGTGGCCGGGAAACAACGATGGCCTGGAAGCATTCGGGCATCTCTTCAGTATAGGCAACGACGTGTCGGTCGGAGTGACTTGTTTCTCCGGCGGCATGTTTGGACAGGAAACGCGGCTATCTCGCTAATAGGGGGTAGCGAGAGGGCCGCATGTAAGTTCGTGTCCGTGCCGATCGACGGATCGATTCGCACGTCGGGCCGTCGGGGTAAAATGCGTGCACTCATTGCCTTCACTCGCCTTCTGTGGAAATTTCCCATGATCAGGACATCACGGTCCGTCGCCGTTGCTCACGATCACAACAAGGCAGCCCTGTCGAAAGGGCAAAAAGCGTTCAACTCGGCAATCAGGCAGATCGAGAAACGACGCAAGCGGCTTCGCGCCTGGGAATCGGTTACGCCCGTCTTCCAGCAGCAGTACGTCAACGAACTTCTCCCGCTTGAACAGAAATCGTCTGCGCTGCAGATCCGGATGGTGCATTGCCTGGACCGTGCCTACGATCGATTGACCAAAGCCGAACGCCGAAAGGTTGCACTTGTGATCGTTGATCTGGCAGGAGACCTGATCGGCGAAGGCGATGACGAAGGAGAAGGTCTCAAAGCCATCTACGACAAATACAGCCCCACCAGCTACGACAGCGAGGTGGCCACTGAGGTCGGTGAAATGAAATTCATGTTCGAGACGGTCTTCGGTGTCGATCTGGGGGACGATCTCGACCTGAGTTCGCCGGAAGACCTGCTGGAACGTGCTGGAGCTCATTTCCAGCAAGCGCAGACGGAGTGGGATGCCCAGAATGCAGAACGGGATGCCCGGCGCGCAAAGCGGAAGAAATCATCCCGGCAACAGGCCGCCGAAGCGCGGGTACAGGAGCAGCAGTCGAAGATCAACCTGTCCATTCGCGAGGTCTACCGCAAACTCGCCAGCGAGCTGCATCCGGATCGCGAAACCGATCCGCAGGAGCGGGAGCGGAAAACCCAGCTGATGCAGCGCGTCAACGAGGCCTACCAGAAGAACAACCTGCTGCAGTTGCTGGAATTGCAACTGGAGCTCGAGCATATCGATCAGCACGCCCTGAACAGCATGAGCGAGGAGCGGCTGAAACATTACAACGTGGTCCTGAAGGAACAGATCCGTGAACTCGACCAGGAGATCCTTCATGTCGAGTCGGCCTTTCGTCACGCCAACGGAATCGATCCGTTCGAACCTGTTTCTCCGGATACGGTCCTGCGCAACCTCGCGGGCGATCTCAAGGCGCTTCAACTGAACATCCAAACCCTTGAGCAAGATCTCCTCGCATTGGAAGATCTCAAGAATCTGAAGCTCTGGCTGAAGCGCTGCAAGCTCGTGAGCGTTGCCCCAGACTTCGACTTTATGCCGGTTTGACATTGAAAATGTGTCCAACGGCAGGCGAGCCAGAAAGTGGGGCAAAAGATGTGGTGGCACAGGGCGTACTGCCGCTTTTCGGTGGCAGAATTATTTCGCGATGGCTGAACCCTCGCCCTGCAGGGCTTTGCGGCCCTCAACGAGTCAGGAGGTCGTGGAGTGACACATTTATTGTCGCAACGTTGCAGCCATCGCAGCTCCGGCGCTGGACCTCCAGCGGCCGCTCAGCCTACGGGCAACTCGAAAGCGGACATTTGAACTTGGCTAAAAGCGGACATTTCAACTTAGCCACTACAACACAAAAAAAACGAATCTTGGTACCTACGGCAGGGTGTTGCGTGGGTTTGGTTTTTCAGGTTTTGTTATATTTCAACGGGGAAGGCGGCCGAGTTATCCACAGGATATGGCCTTTTTAACGAGTTCCCCGTTGCGCATCCCCAACCGGAAGTTTGTTGCGTCGAGCATTACCAGACGACGCAACACGGTGCTCACCAAGAGCGATCTACGACGACCGTCGTGTTGCGCCCGATCTAGCTTGTTTGCGATCTGGGTCCCACGCCGAGTTGCCACAGCATGTCGATGTTTTTCAGGTACAGGGCAACATTCTCGGGCGGAGCGTGGATGATCGAATGCCCATCTTCACCAACGCCGGCCACGTGTGCGGAAGATGTTCCGTTTTGCGAAGTAAAGTTGGAAACACGCGCGCAGCGCGGCCAGTTCGGCGTCGTCGGGGAAACTGGCGGGTTTGGTCTCGCGTGTTTTCATGCACGCCAGTTTAGTCGAGTTTTGCCGATGGACCGATAAGAAAAGTTATCAGTTCCATTGGGATTCGCGCACTCGCACCGCACCCATGGCGGCCCCGGCTTCTACTACCCGCGGGTCGGCACCGCTTGCAAGCGGCAGCCGGCAGCAGACGATCCCTTCTCAACCAGTCGCAGCGTCGGCCTCCCGGTGAGCGCCCGTATGGTCACAAAGGTCATCGAATTGAGAGCCGGTCGATGTAGACCGCGATGGATCTGTCACCGTTGCGACATGAGAAGCGAATCTCCATCTATTTGTTGCGCGGGACACCCATAAAACTATCCCGTGACTTGACTGCCGCAGAAAACGCGGTCGATCCGCCCATTGCGTGATCAAGGGTGGCAACAGCACGATTTATCGACGCAGATTCTGCCCCGTACACTCTTGCTTCCCGCATGTAGAAATTTATTGCATCGAGGCCTTCGAGCCTGTGGGCTTGGTTCTCCGGTTGCCCAGGCCAACTGGCGCTCAACATCGAGGCAGGAGGCGACAGGTTGTCATCGACGATGGAAAGCACACATCCCGTACCAATATGGATAACTCTGCAAGCCAGGCGGTCGGCATGAAATTGTGGCAGCGTTGCAAGGAATTCCAGGAGTGGGGACATATAGCCTCTGGCGTTTCAGTGGGGCAGCCTGCTCCGCGTTCGAAGTGGGCAAAGGAATCTGTGGTGGCAATCGCCGCAACGATGCATAAGGCGCGGAATTCGATGCGGCCGTTGCGCCTGCTGGAAAAAGTGAACGGGCGGCGGGCCTTACGGCGGCAGACGGGCAAGATGGCGTGCTAGTGAGCCGTCAACACCATCAAAATATCTGCATACCATGCGCTGTTCAGTCCGAGCGTTTCGTCCATCTGCTCATCCCGGCCGCCCATGTCAATGCTCGAAGAATGAACGCCTAAAAGCAGCCACGGCAGTTCGTCAGGCGTTCTTCTGCCTTCCGATGGCGCTTTCAGGACGACCGGTGCGCCACTGGTGCCGCGGTGAGTTCTTGCATCGGTGACGAAGCAGCCCTTGCCCTGAAAGCGCAGGCCGAACGCCGAAGCCAGAACGCCTTGCCGAACGACAGGCAGGTGGTGCAGCGAATCGTGGAACCCGAGCGGGAAGCCGACGATCAGCAGCGATGCCCCAATCGGCATTGCATCACCTGGGCGCGGCAGATGACCGGGGCCGAAGGCCTGGAACTTTGCGCCGGCAGGCAACGCGCCCCTGTCGAGTTCGATTACCGCTACGTCGATCTCGCCGCCGTCATCCGTTCCCTGACGCCAGAGAGGATGTCCCGCGGTGTACAACGGAATGGACATCCACGTCGCGGCGGCCAGGTTCTGCGCGTCGACATGAAACTCGATCTCGAGCCGGTCGGGGAAATGTTCACCGGACACGTCGATCATGACGTGCCGACTGGTGACGAGAAAGAGACGTGTTCCCTGCTGGAAAAAGAAGCCACTGGCATTGGTCAACCGACGTTCCTGCGCAAACGTACATACACGCGTCACGGCGAGCAGCAGCGCATCCGCGCCGACCTGCGTGTGCGATTCCGGACGATCGCCAGGGTCTGGCACCAAGGCAACAGGCCCGCTGTCTGGTTGAGCCGGCCCACTCGCGGGCAGAATCGACCCGGCGACGAGTTCAAGCAGCGCTTCGTGCTCGGGGCCGTAGCTCTCCGACGACAGAAACGCGCCAACCGCCAACTCCGATACGGTGCCCCCCGAAGCCGCGTTCGACACATGGCGCACGATGGGAGCCTTCGGCTCGCGGCGGCACAAAAGCCATCTATCACCGTTAGAACTACGATGGAATTCGAGCGCATCGTCACTCTTTCCAGCGCTGTCTTTCATCCCGGTGAAGCGAGAATCCATGGTCACTCCTGACTCGATCGTGATCTCAAGGCGTGGTGGCGTCGCGAATCACGACTGAGACCGAATTGCGCAAGGACGTCCTGTTCGGAAGTCCGCGAGCGCGTTCCGGCGCATGGCCTGCTTGGCTGGGCCACTCAGGCGGGCACACCTATCGTGCGATCAAACCCGTGACCGTCAATCAACATTTCGGCATAGGCCACGCACGCGCGCCTCGCGTCGCCGGTATTTGCGAAAGGATGCTTGCCGGGCACACGGAAGAGGCGACTACGGGAGTTGTCAATCCCGGAATCGGGTTCGCTGATACGGATCGACGCATCGAATCCGTCCTCGTAATTGTGGCCAAATCCTGCCTGGGTCGCGCGATGGGGATATACGAGCAGGGAAATATCGAGACCTCGATAACGGCGAATGGTTGTCATCAGGTAACTCCATTTTGGCCGCAGCACGCAGCCGGTTCTTTGATCGTTGTGCGGCCTGGCCGAAGGCGATATCCGGAGCGCCTGACGAGCCGTACCAGCGAGGCGAAGCAACCCGACCGTGCAGTCGTCGGTGAGCGTTATCGAAAGGGGGCCACATGCAGTGGAGGAGGAATGATGCTGATAGCCGTCGCCAGGTCATCCGAAACAGGATTAACGACCATGCAGGCAGTGATCTGCTTTGCAGACCTCGTGAACCACCATACGCGCGCCGGCACCGTCGGTCAATTCAATTCTGGTAACCGTATCGGCGCCGCCCTGCGGTTCCCTTATCAAGGTATAGTGGGCCTTCCCCCTGGAGTGACCAACATGCCGACACAACCGCTTCTTCTCTACAGGGGGTACGAACTTCATCCCCTCGTCTTCGCTCGCACATTCAGTCGCTTTGACGGACATTCCCGCTACGCCGAAGGGTATGATATTGCAGTACGGATATGTCGCCCGGGCGCGATAGCGACCTCTGGGGCAAGCCGTGTTTTCAGGCCGAACCAGGCGAATGCATTCTCCGACTTCGGTATGGCGAGGCGTGCCGCCCGGCAGCACGGAAAGGACATCATCGACGGAAAGGTGAGCGGTTCTTCGGTCGTCGATATGTGAAAGCGCAGCTGGCGTGTGACATCAGCCGATTTGGCCTGGCGGCGAATTGCGTTTCCTGGATGCCGCCTTGACCGTAGCTGCTTCTACAATGCGGCCACTGGCGCTGTGCATCCTTAGGCGCATTTCCTTCGTTCGTGCAAACGCGGCGGATGCCCGTGGCGAACCGGGAACCTGACCGTACACACCCGTTCCAGACCGGTGTCACCTTCATGCAAAGTGATCGCATCGAAATTCCGTACTACCTCGTTTTACGCGCCGGCTGTCTGCCATACGTTCTGAACGCTGACCGCCACGTCGTGCGCCGGGAGGCAAGCCTTCTTCTGCGGGCGTTCGCAAGAGCGCAGGGTCTGCCGACCTCAATCGAGGACGACGCGTGGAACGCCTTTTCCGGCTCGGAAGCCATTTTGCTCATTGAGCGTGCGCAGATGCGGGCCTACGCACTGGTTCGCGGGACCGAAAGCGAACATCAACTCCGGTTGCTGGCCGCGCTCTGATTGCACCAACGTGCGCATTCGTTGTGGACGGCAAGCACATCCATTCGTGCGCACATTTGCTGATGATCTTTCAGCATGAAGAACCATCAACCCAATGGAGCGCCCGATGTCTCGGACGATCGGGTATCGCGAGTTCGGGATTCACGTCTAACCCAGCCAGTCTGCAGAAGATCTCCACCAGATAACAGATAACGTTTCTGACCAGGAGCGGCCACTACCTTCACTCTGTCGGCGAATGCGGTGGCCAATTTCCATCGACCTGTCACATAGCCGTCAGCGGCGTGCCGTCATGGCTGTATCACAAGCAAGCCCATCTCAGTACTTCCTTGCATACCCTTCGCGCCACAGGGCAGCACCCACGGACGTCAGCAACGCAGCGTCAGCTGCGTCCAGATCATCCCATGCACTGGCCAGCCATCTTGCAAAGCTCGCGCAGGCATGATCCAGATCGACCGCGGCGCGACCTTCGCGATTCAGTTGCTCGAAGACAGAGATCACATCATCTGGGGTCATCGTCGTTCTCTCCATGAGAGGTTCGGCAGCCTGCGTGCAATTCTTAAGGCCGCCCCCAATATCGATTCGCTTCAACTCTGCGGACCGTAGCAACGCGCCAACGCTCGCGATCGCCACCAAATCCTCACCGGCGGTCATTGTGTATGTCCTCGCGAGCACGAAAACCAGATTGAGATGCGCTTGTTCATGTCCGGCCCCCCTCCGATGTCGACCACGGAACACTGGCACTAGCTGATTTCTTGCAGACCACGAAATCTGATCGCATTCCTGATGGCACGCCTGCAATCCGAGAATGCTGAATAAAAAGCCGCGTCTGCGGTGTCAAAAGGGAAGTCCACCTGCCCCTTCATGGCGGGGCGTAGGGGCTCAGCCGCCGAGAATTCTTTGTATGTAGTGGGCTGGACAATGTAGTATTTCGGACCAGCCATAATTGTGGGGCGGATTTCGACGATTGCCTTCATTTGCGACCCGTGGAAGGTATCAAGGCGCGTTTCCATAAGGCCTCCCGCAGGCAGTCGGGAAGGCCGGCGCGCAGTCGAAAGCCCCCTCCCAAGCACATGATGTGCTCAATCCTGCCCGGCAGCAAGCGAACGCGCTACCATCGTTGAAGTTGCAGGCAAATTCCGGAATTGATTGGGACGGCAAACTCCGCCGCCTCCCTCAGGCCAACACGTCCGCAATCTAATCGCGTTTCAGATTGCATTCAGGCAGCACTTGAATGTGGTGCCAAAGCTGGGGCAGCACTGGCAGGCGGACCATCGTTGCCCACGCTTTCGCCAAGGTCCCAGACTCCGCTCCCAGATTGCGTATTGCGACGGTTCAACGTCCTACGTAATGCTGCGTGCCGCCCGAGGCGGACGTTCCTGTTTTGACCGTTACCTCCAACTCGCCAGCCACTGATTGCAGGGTGCCAAAACGCGTTCCGTTCCACCAATCCGGCCTGCGTTCGTCGCCGGGCAAGACGTCCCCGGCAACAGGCACCGCGTCTGTTGTCTTTGTTCGCCGCGCGGCTCGCGTTTCGCGCGCCTGGTACCCAGCAGTGTCACCTGTGACGTTTCATGCGCCAGCCTTGCGCCGCGCTCGGCAGCATCGGCGCTCTGTTTCACCGTGCCGTTGATCTGCTCCATCGAGGTGGCGGTCTCTTCCAGACTCGCGGCCTGTGATTCCGTGCGCGCCGAAAGATCGCTGTTGCCAGCGGCGATTTCACTGATGGCCAGACGCAACTGATTGAACTCGTTCCGTACGTCCTGCAAGACGGTCCGTAGATTGACCGACCTCTGCATCAAGGCTTGCTGCACTCGCCCGGCTGCTCCGCTTGCGCCCGTCGTCACCGAATGCAACAGGTCCCCTGCAGCAAGTCGCTAGGGGCCGTCCCCCTATGCGATCACTGAGTGCATTGGGTCGGGAAACAAATATGGAATCAGTCCACGGGACCGAGTAACACGTCGATTGCAGCTTGACCGGCGATTTCGGCTACCAGATAGGCCCATCGCTCAGTAAAAGGGCCATTGCGCAACGGGATGCGGCCTCCCCGCACGCCGAGCACTTCGAGGTTTGTGGCCCCTTTTATCTGAAAGGTCACGTCAAAGGTGTCCTCATCAGCAGCCGGAGTCAGTTCGACCTGAATCTCGAAGCCGCGGTACGCGATCGTTCGGTGCATGAAAGCCTCCCTTTCGTCATCGGAGCCTAACATGAGTCAGCATTGGACGGCTTACGCAACTATTGGGCTAGGTAGTCACGCATGCGCCACCATACGCTCGTCAAAATCTGCTTACCGGAACGATCAGGACCGCAACTACCAATATGGTCAATCAATGCGCCCCGATTGTCGGTGATCCAGGCGAATGTGCCGAACCTCCGCAAGTGGCCGGTTACTGCCTTAGCAATGAGCGTATGCTTTCCCCGCCTCACGAGGGAGCCATCGGCAGCGCGCGACCCGAAAGGGAATTTCACATTTCTCCTGTAGCTGCCACTCCCAACCGGCCAACTCTGTCAGCTTTCCGCGTAGCGACACTCCACATCAGTTGATTTTCACGCCGGGACCAAGCTAAGCGCGTATGCTGGGAATGCCAACTTGTCACGTAACGCACCAGGAGCAATACGATGGCCAAGAGTCAATTACGCAGCACTCGCGAAGCGAAAAAACCCAAGCAGCCCAAGAAGCCGTCAGTGCCGGCAAAGCCGTTCAGCACGGTTCATTCGCGGGCTGCGAACGAAGTTGTCGCCAAGAAAAGGACGTAAATCGCTGGGCCGCGGACACGTGGCCCAGCGAACACACGCAACTTGTAACGCAGAGCCTGAATCCGGCTGTAGCGAAGGTGCTCAAGCGCCTGCACTATCCGCTTGATGTAATCCTTCTGTGCGTGCGCTGGTACGTTGCGTATCCGTTAAGTCTGCGCCACCTCGAGCAGATGATGGCCGAGCGGGGAAATTCGGTTGACCATTCGACAGTGCATCGCTGGGCGCTCAAACTGTTGCCGGTGCTGGAGAAAGCGTTCCGGCGCTGCAAGCGGGCAGTCGGCAAGAGTTGGCGTTTGGACGAAACGTACATTCGGGTCAGGGGCGAATGGAAATATCTGTATCGCGCCGTGGACAAGACTGGCAACACGATCGATTTCCTGCTGCGAGCCCATCGTGACAAGGTTGCGGCCCGGCGCTACTTCGAAAAGGCGATCGCGCAGAACGGCGAGCCGGAGACCGTGACGATTGATAAGAGCGGATCAAATCTGGCGGCGCTACAGGCGCTCAATGTTGAACGTGAGACGCCGATCAGGATCCGCCAGAAGAAGTTCCTGAACAATGTCATCGAGCAGGATCACCGTGCCATCAAGCGTCGCACCCGGCCGATGCTGGGGTTCAAGAGTTTTCGATGTGCACGCATCATAGTCGGCGGCATCGAGTTCATGCACATGATCGTCAAAGGCCAGATGAAAGACGGCGGCATCGCGCTAACTCCCGCCCAGCAGTTCTACTCGTTGGCTGCATAAGTATTCCTCATCATCTCGGATTTTTTTGACTCGACTTCCTTATCGCGACAAAACCAGCACGCATGGTGCCAGCCTCTTCAGGTGTCTGCAGCCGCGTGAAAGTGGCGCTGCCATGGCTACATCGGGTGGTCGTGCTGTCGGCGCCACTTCCACGGCCTCTTCGGGGCGCGCGCACCGGCCGGTTACATCCAATACCTCGATGGCATCGGGGCCCAGCGCGAGGGCGCCGGAGCCGGCACATTGACGCGGTTTTCGGAGCAGCACAAACGCCTGGCCAGGAGCGAGTCGACGGCAGACTCAAGGGCCTTCAGGTCGACGGGCTTGGAGAAAAACACGTTCCACAGCGCTGGTGTATCTTTCGGCGGCAACTCGCCAGATGTCATCACCACCGGAATCGTCGCAAGTGTGGGATAGGACTTCAGCCTCTGGCAGAGCCCGAGGCCGTCCATTCCCGGCATGTGCCAGTCGGTGACAATCAAATCAGGCAGATGACGCCCCGCCAACGCCAGCGCCGGTTCACCGCCATCGGCGAGCAGCACCCGATGACCACTTCGCTCGAAAACAAGCTGAAGCATCAACAGTGATTCATCTTCATCGTCGACCAGCAGAATGAGAGCCATAGCGCAGCAACCCAGCAACCGCGACACATCGATTCTGCGCATGAAGCATGCCGCTTTGCACAATCGCCGGCTTGCGTCCTCGAAGACGCTTTGTTGTTCGTCGTATCGACGGCGTTGCGCTGGAAGCGGTACGCTATCGCCGGTGCATTTTGCGCTTTAGCGGGAGGGTAACGCCGCTGTCGCCAATGGCTGGAGCGGCTTGGGGACCTTGAATCCCGGATGGGTGCCACGACGTCCAGGGTTCAGGTCGTCGTCTTGGGCCCGGGGCACGGCCAACCCCTTTGCTCGCCAGGCGCGTCCCGCTCCGGGGACGGCGCGCCGCCGACTGGAGTTACTTCCTCCGCGGCATCGTGCAACGGTTCGGCCACCGCTTCCTTCCTCATGCCGCGAAGCCCGGTCCCAAACCATGTCACCTTCTTCTGCATATGGGCGATGTGCGCGTTCCAGCCGTCAGGGTTGCCGTCAAGGAGGTCGTGGTGAACGGTCGACGCCTGCTTGCCCTACGCCCTGCTTCAGTTCGAAGAGGACCGGGCAAGCTGCGCATGCCTTTATCGATGCGACCACGGCGACGAAGGCATGAGAGTCGCGCACTTTCCGGCATCGACACGGCGAGCGATGAACAGTTATTTTTTCGTGGCGGGTTGGACTTGTTCCACTGCTTGTCTGGTCGCCCTGTTTGGGGCGGATGCTGCGGCAATCACGTTAGTTTCGGCAATCTCCCGCGCCTGTTCGGCGGCCTTTTTGCTGGCGTCAATCGTCACACTCGTCGCCTCACCGGCGGCCGTCACAGCGGATTGCGACGCGCTCACAGCGGCCTCGCTTCCCGTCGGTGCATTGTTTGCGACCGTGTCGACAAACGGTTGCGCGTCTTGCTGTCGCTGCCTGAATTGCGCCTCAACCGTTGCGCACAAGGTGCTCCCCTTGGCCGTTCAGGAGGCGTTCAGTGTCGACGCGCGGAATGGAGGCGGCCTGGAAAACAAGGCGGAGGGCCAACCCTGACTGATGCAGTACCGATAGTAGCCGAAGTCGGGTGGGGACTGCGGCAGGTCGACGCCGCTCGCCCGCGGATGCATAGGCATCAAATATCGTAGCGCCGTAATCGGTGTCGGGTGCTGCATATGCGAGGGGGCCGACGGTGGCGGTGAGGGTGGTGCGGGCAGCGCCGGCCGGGGCGGCACCGCAGCGTACGTATTGCAGCTTCTCTCGAAAAAGAACTGCGCTGCGCCATCCAGTGTTCATCACGACGCTTGCGAAGCCCGGAACGGGCACGCCGAACGCGAGTGGCGCGACGGCCACAATGTCTGGCGCGTCCGGCGCGAACACGATGGTCACTGGCAGCAAGTCGAAAACTCAGATGCAGAAAAAGGGGCGAGGGACTCGCCGGCTTTAGGTGTCGAGCGACAACGGGTCGCACTGGCGGAACTCACCCCCCAGTAGGTTTTATTCATTTCAATACATCGGATGTCGCGTGCGCAGGCTGTTGCGCCTCACGGGCTCCAAGCCTGCTCGCATCGCCATGGCGCCTTTGCCGTCTTCGCGGTGGGCGCAATGCAGCCTGCAGTGGCGAGTATTCCCGCGCGTCTGGTGGCTCAAGCAATGCGCGTAAGCCACCAAAGCAGGTTACGGTGGCATACGCGCTGAGCGGCAGATATGGCATCCCGCGGACGGCTTACCGAATAGTTTTTTAATGCTCGCTCGGCCGGAACGTTGGGTCGCTTTCTACTGCCTCCCGGGTTGCGGACCAGTACGGCTTCCTGTTGTAGTAGCTGTACGTTGTCTCTCCCCACTTCGCATCTGCCATCGCCGGCCAGTGGTCCTTGTCGAAGCCCGGGTCGTCCTTGAGGCGCTGCGCCGCAATATCAACAAAAAAACACTTCTGGTCCGTATCGAGAGTGAGCGCGCTCCACGGGATGGCGTGCAGGTTGGAACCCATGCCAAGGAAGCCGCCCTCGGAGAGCACTGCGTAGGCGATGCGACCATTGCGCACATCGAGCATGATGTTTGAAATCTTCCCGACGTGTTCGCCGTCTGAAGACATCACCTTGGTCCCGTCGAGCGTCGCTGCAGCCATGACCTCCGGCCCCGGGCCTTCGCCAACACCACCGCCCACGATATTCGCTCCGCCTTGGGTGCCACCTCGCGGATTGATTGAGCCCATGATTCCCCTCCTTGAAAAATGGTGCTTCTGGAATGCGCAAAGGCCATTCCCGCGCGGCCATCATGTCGACACGCATGCTTGATTCAAAGGAGATTCCATCATGAAAGCGGACGAGCGGGTTCGTGAGGCCCAGCGAGAATCGAAGCTTGTCGATGCCAGTACAAAGCGCGTACCCGGAGTGGCGCGAACAGCGACGTCAACGGACCACGGAACGGCCCCAGGCAAGACGGCCAGTACCAGTAGCAGCGGGTTGCACGCGGCGTCAACACCGCTACAGGCTCACGTCGACGCGACACCGCCGCCTTTCGACTAGCGATTCGCTGCCGCAATGAATGAGCGACGGACGTGCCAAGGGCCAAGCGTTGCCAGAACACAGCGCAGCCGTTCTGATGGTCTAGCAGGCGCTGCGCGACGCCACGTGTTCCGACGGGCCTCGCGGGCTGCGCGCCACGCGTCAGTCAGGAGCTGGCGACTCTCGCGCCGTTCTGGCGCACCGTCAGCGTCACAGCGCTTCTGCCGTACCGCGTCCACAGGACGCGTGTCGCTCCAGGCGTTCTACTTCGCTAACCGGAGCGCTTTTCCTATACTGATTGTGTCGCAATCTGAATAGCGCGACAGGGCCGTATCTTCGGAGGACTGCATCATGAACAAGGACCAGGTCAAAGGCGTTGCTCAAAAGATGAAGGGCAAGGTCAACGAGGCAATGGGCAAGGTCACGGGCAGACCGTCCCGGGAACTGAAAGGCGATGTCGAGCAAGCCGCGGGGCAAGCCAGGAAAGATGTCGGTGATGCCAGGGAAGCGGCGAAGGACCGCACGACGCGTCACCACTAACCGCCTGCCCTTGGGGCTTGGGTGAACGCATAGACCAGCGTCGAAGGTTTCGTGTGGCGGCCGCGAAGTTGGTCGCGGGTCCATTTCACGAGACAGCTGTGCCGTTGACGATGCTGTCGCCAAGGCTTGGGCGCGCTGACGACCTTGAACCCGGCCCAGAAGGCCGCGACGGCAGCAGTTAGCGTGTCGTCTTTGGGTCGGGCCAAGGCCAACCCTTTCGCGCCCCGGGCGCGTTCCGCCCGGCGGACGGCGTGGCCCCAACCGGAATGACGTCCTCCGCGGTATCGTGCCCCCGTTCGTCCAGGACGTTCGGTTTCATCTCGGGGAGCCCCGTCCCGAACCACTTTTCCTTCTTCTGGATATGAGCGACGTAGGCGTTCCAGCCGTCAGGGTTGCCGTCAAAGAGTTCGAGTTGAACGGTTAACGCAAGAGCTTTGCGGTTGAGTTCGGTATTGAGCAGTTCCTTTGGCCAAAGGACGTTCGGGAGCGAAATGGCGATGTCAGGGCCGTCATCTCCGGTAAATCGCGTCCGGACCGCGGGTGCACTCATCACCGCACAGCTTGACGTCCGCGCGCGCCGGTCACCCGATTACGCTGCGGAAAACGAAGCCCTGCATGCGCTGGCCCAGGCACTGACCACATCCCATCTGGCGATGCTACAAAAGCTGGTCGACGCCGCCCTGACATTATGTGGGGCTGGCAGCGCTGGCATCACGTTGCGCGTACGAGGGGCCGGGCAGGAGTCGTCTTTCCGATGGATTGCCGTGGCTGGGCGCTGTGCGGCTGTGAAAGGGCACCTCGTGGCGACTGACGAAAGCCCCGCTGGTGTCGCTATCGCGTTGAATTCGCCGCAGCTCTTTGCTTTTCCGAAGCGGTACTTCGACTGCCTGGCGAGAATCGTTCCTGAAGTGACTGAAGAACTGGTCGTGCCTGTACCTGGGACGCCCGAGGCTCTCGGCGTGTTGTGGGTGATGTCCCATGACAGTCATCGTTTCGATAGCGAACATCGCCGCATCCTGACGAGCCTCGCGAACTTCACCTGCGCAGCGTTGACGATCGCACGATCGAAGGCAGATGCCGAAGCGCGGGCCGTTGAGGCGGAGACAGCGAGGAATGCGTTGTCCAAAGCCGAAAGTGCCAGGGACAAGTTCATCGCCGCGCTCGGTCACGAGCTGCGCGGGCCACTGGCTCCGATCGATAGCGCACTGCAGGCGGCAGAGAAGCTGGCGTCCGGCAGTCCGGCAGTGCTGTCCGCGCTGGCGCTCGCGAATCGACAGATGCAGCAATTGAAGCGAATCATCAGTGACCTGCTCGACGCCGAAAGATGCCGCCATGGGAAGCTCTCGGTGCGTCTCGCGAGCGCACTGCTTGGCGACATCGTGAAAGACGCAGTCGGTGAGGTGAACGAGGTGGCGTTGCACCACCGGCACCAGCTTCGCGTCATGCTGCCACCGTATCCTGTGACGGTTCTTGCGGACGCTGGGCGGCTGACTCAGGTCGTCTCAAACGTCCTGATGAACGCCGTCAAATATACGCCGCCAGGAGGCGAAGTCACCCTGGAGGCGAACGCGCCGGACCCTGGCACGATTCCCGAAGATGACGCAACCCCAAGGGACCTGGTCATCAGGATACGCGACAACGGCATTGGCATTTCGCGAGAGCTGCTGCCGCACGTCTTTGACATCTTCTTCCAGGCCGATTCGGCCAGGATGCGGGCCGAGGGGGGTCTTGGACTCGGTCTGTCAGTCGTGAAGTCTCTGGTTCACGCGCATCGGGGCGACGTATCCGTGTGGAGCGACGGCGAAGGCAAAGGAACCGAGGTTACCCTGCGGCTGCCGGTCGTCCATCGCAGCCCCTTCGCGCGCTTTGCTCCAACCCACCGGATACCTCCCGCCCGCATCCTGCTGGTTGACGACAACGCGGATGCAACCGAGGCGCTCGCGATGTTGCTGACACTCGATGGTCACAATGTTAGGCAGGCGCACGATGGTCCAGAAGCATTGGCAGTCGTGGAGTCTTTCACACCTGACATCGCGTTGATTGACGTTAACATGCCTGGAATGGATGGCTATCAACTAGCGGCTCGGCTCAGGCAGCTGGCGCGATGTGCGTCGACCCGACTCGTCGCATTGACTGGTCACCGCCCCGTGACCGGCGCTCATGGTGCGCCGGCCGGATTCGACTGTTATCTCCTGAAACCAGCGTCGCCCGATGACCTGGCTGAAGCGTTGAGGCAGTAGTTCGAGCCGCTCGCACTTGTTCCCGCCAGGGTCTTCGGACATTTGCTTTCTTCTCCCCGTTACCCCAAATCGTCCTGGCAAGGATAATTCATGGCAACCGCATAGCCAGCCGGTTCAAAAGCGGCATGACTCAGACAGTAGGTAACCAACTGACAGGACTAAATGTCGGCCGTACGTCCCTCGCTGACATCACGGGTAGCGCTCCAATACGGTTCGCGGTTGTAATAGTGATGGACCGTGGCGCCCCACTTTTCGTCCGCCATCGAAGGCCAGTGGTCCTTGTCGAACCCGGGCTCATCCTTGAGTCGCTGGGCCGGGATGTCGACGACGAAACACCGGTCGATTGCATCCAGGGTCAGGGCGCTCCATGGCATTGCGTGCAGCGTATCGCCGATGCCGAGGAATCCGCCGGTCGAAAGGACTGCGTAGGCAATCCGTCCGCTGCGCACGTCCATCATGATGTCGGATATTTTGCCTACATGTTCGCCGTCGGAGGACATCACCTTGTCGCCAATGAGCGTCGTCGCTGCCATTACCTCCGGTCCGGGCCCCATGCCGGGGGTGCTGCCAACGATTTTCGCGCCAGTGTCAGGCGGGGGCATCTGCGCGTCAGGCGTAGTCATGATTGACTCCGGGGGAGAAAGCAACCTGACGCGCAAGTCACGTGCCAGAAGGTAATACGCAAATGCAATATTCAATCTGCTTCGGGCCACGGTTGCACCGGGGTGACTTTGATTTCCGTACAATTTTCCGGCTAGATGCATCCCAAGCCAGTCGTGGGATTGCCTTTGGGCCACCAAATAAAAAATGTGCAAAAATGGTTGGTTGTGGTCTACCCGCCCGCGCTATAACGCGTCAAAGCTCTTTGTAAGCCGCACCAACTGTCAGATGACACGATAGACGCCTATTCAGCTTGGCCTGACACCGCCGAACCGCAGTTCGTCGTTTGCTTCATGGATGATCTTACGTTGATTCCAACATCGCTGGCGTTCGTGGACGGAGCACGATAGCCCGGAGTCCATTACGAGGAACGAAGCGATGCGCAGACAGGCGAAGGATGGTGCCGTGCAACTGAACTAGGGCAATCCACAAGGTGTGCATACCTAATTGTATTTGACATAAATAGTATGATCGAATTTTAATTCGCATTCCTTCGTTGTTAGACCATGGCGGTGCCCGCTACGAAGCTCTGGACAGATGAAGCCTGTAGCGCATCTGATGGAAGCGAGCGCGAATATCTTATGAGCATGTTGGCCAGGCGCAGCAAGGGTGTGTGATTGATGCTGCGCAAGCGCGCAGCGGTGCATAGGTACGTGGTGAGGTTCCGCCCAAGGACGTTCCGCTTTCGTGTGCGGATGTCGTGATCTCATCGAACGCGTCGATCGTGGATGCGTGTCGTCTTCCAGGTCACGCTGCGGAAGACGCTTGACGTTAGTCTGGCGCTGCTCGCCCCTGAAGCACAGCAGACGCTCGCAGTTTCGGTCAAAATATCGGTATCCGTTCGCCGGTCCTACGCGCACCATTGCGGGATCGTCGGGCTGCCTGTCGCCGCCAAGGGCGACGAACATTGCCGGCCTAGCCCTTGGATTTCAGCGGTCAGGCCACGAGCGACACTGGGAGGTGCCGTGCGCGTGTCCATATTGCGTCCGCGGTTCAGATGATCGTCAATTGCCGCCGCGCACCCGAGCATGCACGGATAAAGGAAGATCGTGAACCCGGCGGTTTCGAGATGCGCCTCGCTGAGCTCCCCGCGCTGGAGTGGTATTCGTACCTTCGTGCAATTTCTGGCGGTCCCGTCGAAAAAATCCTTCTAAATCAGTGCCTGAATTCCTTCTTGTCGTGCGTAGCTGACTTGCCAGTAAAGCCCCGTCGTGTGGGGCGTCAGAGGTCGCAAGCGCCAGAAATTGCACGAAAGCAGCGCGTCGTCCAAGGTGACGTAGATAGACCGAGAGGGAAATGTCGAATACCGGGACCTGCGCGGATGCCGGCTGACTCATGGATCTCGGACCTTGTCCCGCTTTGATCTAAATCAATGTATGGACCCGCAAACGGGAACATGGTGTATTCAAGGTCAACTCGCATGGAGTTGCGAATTGTGGATGCGTCGGTCGCGAAAGCAGCCGGGACGGCATTCGTGACCGCGAGACGTGTAGGGGAGAGTGACCATGCAAGCCACACATCATTTCAATGTCGAACTGCGGCATGCGACGGTGCCGACCTACGTCATCAGCTACCTGTTTCCGATCCTCCTGTTGCTGTATGAGATTCATCGAGTGGGCAGATGGATCTACGACTACGGACTCCATTTCTCGAATTTCAGGTTCATGGGTTATGAGTTCCTGCTCATGCTCGCGTTCGTTGGAGTCCAGACCATTGTCGCAGCCATTTTCCTGATTGGAGCGTCGATCGGCCGACATCACGACTTCGAGCACCGTGTTTCGAATCTTCTGGCTGGCCTCAGTTGTTCGATTGTTGTGATTGCGTTCGATCTTGCGATGCAGTATGCCCTGTAGTGCAGGCCGCAAGAATCAACGAGCTCGCATGCCGGTGGTTTGATGACACGGTTCTCGTTCCGCTGAAAACACGAAGGCTGCAGAGTCCCGCATTGAGCCGCATCAGCCCCTATTCGGGTCGGCGCCAACATATTCGAATCTCACGGATCGCCGTGAGCGCTTGAGAGCACGCCAACACGAGCAATTGCCGGTCACGCACATGTTTTCGCTTCGAAGAGACTCACCATGGCCAACCCACTAGCCAATTGGCATACTGATCACGTCAATTTTGCTCGACTACTTGATCTCCTGGACGAACAGGTAGCTGCCTTCCACCGGGGAGAGAGTCCGGATTACGCCCTTATGGGCGATATCCTCTACTACTTGCGGGATTACTCGGATCGTTTTCATCATCCCCCTGAGGACGTTGCATATGCGCGGCTTGTCAAACGGAATCCGGGAACTCAATTGGTGGTAAACCGGCTTCTGCAAGAGCATCGCGTGATTGCCACGGCAGGAGAAGAACTCTTTAACCGCCTGAATGACGCAGCGGGAGATGTACTAGCACCGCGGGCGGCTCTTGAGGCGGCCACCGCTACGTATCTTGTGTACTACCGTCACCACCTCTCCACTGAGGAGCGGGATGTGATGGCCCGCGCAGAGCAGGCGCTGACTGAAGAAGACTGGGCTGCAGTTGCTGCGGCGGTGCCGGCTATTGGTGACCCGCTTTTCGGCGACAATGTGCTGGAGCGCTTTGTCGCGTTACGCAGGAGGATCATGTGTGATACCTAGTCTAAAGCGCTGATGTGCGTACTACGATTGGCGGTTTGCCGCCCGGAATAGGAAATTTTTTCATAAATAGAATTGGCCGAAAATTTATCCGTAACCCTTAGGAAATCGGCTACACGCCGGATGTCGAACCCAATATCGAATGCGGCGGAAATATGACGCTCACCAAGCGGCTGCCGAGCAGCGGTCAGGCGCAAACGCCGATGACTTTATCTCGTGCGCATCAGACGCGGCCCACGAGCCGACGGCGGCGCTGTCGGGCATGAGCCGTGTCGAAGGGGCCAATCGGCGGTAAAGGATGAGGCCGCGCACGCCGGCCAGCCGAGATGGCGCCATACGTCGGCAAGCGCCGCCGCGATGCCGCCGGCGGCGGCAACCTGGGCTGGCGCGCTTGCTATCCAGTCGGACCAGTGAGGATCGAATGCGAACGCTGTAAGCCACGGAAGAGTCTTCGCCCGCGCCCACGAGCGGGCCGCCGCAGGCTGGCTTTCGGCAATGCTCTCCACCAGTCAGGCGGCGCCCAGGAAGCCGGGCACGCCGCCGAGCGAAATCACGACGGTGTAGAGCACCGATTTCGTCACCGCCGCGCCGTATCCGCCCGAGGGTCCCCGTAGTAGCGAGAGTGCACCGATTTAGCGGAACTCAGCTACCGTCGGGGAGAGTGGTCGGCGGCAGTGCCGATTTTGCGGATACGCGCCGACATCGCCACTTTTGAAAGAACAGTGGGCGCGAAGACGGACTCCTATCGCCGCGGCGCGTCCCGGGCGTCGCAGAAAAAGCTCAGGGTATCGTCATCCTTGATTTTGACGTGCCACTCTCCAACACAGTATTTGGCGTCGGAGAACTTCTCCTGCCATCGGTGTGAGAGCTTGCCGATCCAGGCACGCGCTTGCGATGGCATCTGCGGCGAGACCGCCATCTTCTGCAGCATCTGCAGATGGCCGGAATCTCCCCAGCGCGGGCTGGCTGCGACATGCGCGTTCCAGACAAGCACCACGAGCTTGTATATCTCACGCACCGCGGCGATCGGCGTGTCTTCGGTAATGGCCTCGGACAGAAGCGGTTCACCGAAGTCCAGAATCGTTTCTGAGATTTTGCGTTCGGTCTTGCCCGTGCTTGCCTTGTTCATCGCTTCGTTCCCGTTGATGTGCGAGCGCAGTTCAGTGCCGGGTCGCCGAGCGCCCGACCGGCAAGGACGACGTCGAGGGCACGGTCAATGTCGATCCGGCCGCTCCGGAGGGCTTCCAGTTGTAGCGGGGGCAATTCCTCGATCCGGTCGGTCCACTGGTCGTTGATTCGCCAGAGCACGTCGGCCTGATAGTCGTACGGGCTGACATCGTCGGCTCCGGCAGGTCGCCTGCAACTGTAGAACACCGGCCTGGCCCCGGCCTCTGGGCCCAAAAAAGTAGCTTGCGACGGCGCATTATTCCTCCCCACGCTTACGCAGCGCAAGACGTTTCCGGCGAGTTGCCGGGACGACGGTCCGTGGACGAATCGAGTGGCACCACAACGACCGCATGCCGGATGGGTTCATTGACCGCGGGCAGGGCAACTGGAACTACTTCCAACAGTCAGCCGCAAGACTGCGAGGTTATCGATCTTTTGTCCATTTGGGATAAAATAAAGTTTCAAATGGAACAGGAGGGAAGTCATGCCGGCCATGGAAAAGCACTCAGCCACCGCACGCAAGGCGCCGCAGGCACTCAGAGCCCGCGCTGGCTCCCGGGCCGCCGCGAAGCCGGCCCGGCGGGCAGCGCCCGCTCCGGCGGCTTCGACGATTCATCTCTTCGATTTTCCGCGCGTCTACCAGGCGTCAGGCATGGAGCGCATATCCGTCATCCGGCATGGCGTGTCCGCGCGCGATGTGGGCGAAATGGCCGCACGGATGAAGACGTCTCAGGACGAGCTGATCCGGCGGCTGGGCCTGAAGCGCACAACGGTCGCGCGAAAGTCGCAGTCGGCCAGCAAACTCTCTTCTGAACAGAGCGAGCGCATGGTCGGTCTGTCCAAGCTGATCGGCCAGGTGCAGACGATCGTTGAGCAGTCCGGCGAGCCGAAGGGCTTTGACGCGGCCGAGTGGCTGGAACACTGGCTGTCACACCCCAACCCCGCTCTGGGCGGCGCGCTGCCCGCGGACTTTCTCGACACGATTGAGGGACAGGAACTGTTGGGCACGCTAATCGCCCAGATGCAGAGCGGGGCGTACGCATGACGGTCCACGTTTGGCGGATCGCGACGGACACGCCCGATTACACCGCGGACGATATGACTGGAGAGGGCGCGAAACGCACCGGAGGCCGGTGGAACCGGCCCGGCAAGCCAGTTCTCTACACCGCGGAGAGCCGGTCGCTCGCCTGTCTCGAGACGCTCGTGCACCTGGGTGGCATGCTGCCGCTGAACCGTTATCTGGTGCGCATCGACGTTCCGGATGCGGTCTGGCGGCGGGCGCGGAGGCTCGACCATACGGCGGCGCCAGTCGGGTGGGACGCCATTCCTAGGGGCAAGACAAGCCTCGACTACGGTGACGCGTGGCTCACGGCGAATTCGGGCGCGCTGCTGCTCGTTCCTTCCGCAGTTGTGCCGGAGGAGTTCAATGTTCTGATCAATCCGTCGCACAAAGACTGCGCGCGCGTGAAAGCGATGAAAATTCGCCGCTGGACCTACGACGCGCGGATCTGGTGAGGCTGCTTGTCCCGGCGCCCGCATCCGGGTGCCGCAAAGGCGTCGGACTGGACGGTCGTCCCTGGTTTCAAAGGATTTTCAGATTCCGGATTTTTCCGATCGACGGCGAGCGCTCAACGATCAGATTGACCAGGTATTCCGGCAGCAGCGCGCGCGGGAGGTTGGCCGGCACATCGGCGATGACCTGCGATGGCACGAGCACGATAAATTCTTCTGGTGCAGAGGCGAGACTGTGTTCGTAGCTGACGCGGATTTTCCATGGCTTGACCTGCTGCGAGACGATAAAGAAAGACTTGGACGCAGTCTGTTATGCACTCGCTGGCGTGCCGATGCCTCCCAGGTTCCGCGGTTCCTGTACGCCTGTGGGCTCCTGGCGGCGGACGTGGATCCGCACGGGCGGCCTGTTTTTATTATAGCGTCGCTCCCCATAAATGTCATGGCCAGATACAGATGTCCGGTCTCCGGCTCAATAGAAATGTCCGGTTTTTTGCGAGATTTGCTTCCGTCTTTCCCGGGTTTAATCTCCATTCCGTGTTGAAGGATAGCGTCTGGAGCAGCA
>NZ_JAYMRY010000027.1:0-110335 GCF_038900695.1 Paraburkholderia sp. JHI2823
GATGGTCGTTTCGATCAATCACCCGCAAAGCAGCCTCGCCGACTTCTATCGCGAGATGGGCGACATCTTCAATCTGGAGCTCAAGGCACACAACCGCTGGGGCGGCTTCCGGTCGCTGCGCGAGCGGTGGCTCTCGCACCTGCAGAGCACGCGCCGGCGGCCGATCCTCCTGATTGACGAGGCCCAGGAGATGAGCGCCGGCGTGCTCAACGAACTGCGGCTCATGGCCAGCGCCCGCTTCGATTCGCAGCCGCTGCTGTGCGTGGTGCTTGCCGGCGACACGCGCCTGACCGACAAGCTGCGGCGCGACGAACTGCTGCCGCTGGGCAGCCGCATCCGCTCGCGCCTGGCGACCGAGAAGGCCACGGTTGATGACCTGCTGGCCTGCCTCGATCATCTGCTCGCGAGCGCTGGCGCCCCGCAGCTGATGACGCCCCCGCTGCGCCACACGCTGTGCGAACACGCGCTGGGCAACTACCGCGTGCTCACCACGCTTGCCAACGATTTGCTCGCCACCGCCGCGCAGCGGGAATTGACCGAACTCGACGAGAAGCTGTACTTCGAGGTCTTTGCCCCGTCAACGCCGTCCTCGCGCCGAACGACCGTACGTCAACCCAATGGAGCCCGATGACATGTCCCGCAAAACATCACCTCACAACCCCGATGCAGCCCGACGCCTGCCGTTACCCGAGCTCTCCGACGAAGCCGCGTACATGATGCAGTTCTTCATCGAAGACTTCTATCTCTGGTTCAGCCGTGCCTACGGCACCCAGATCCGGCGCTACCGCGAGCCGTGGTATCGCGGTCCGACGCAACCGCCGGATCAGGTCGTCGACGAGCCGTTCTGAAACAACAACGGGGGCTTCATCACCCCCGTTTTACTTCGTGCCTTGAACATCATTTAGCTTGCTCATTGCCCCATCGATTTACGTGCTCACGCTCACCGCGACGCGATTTGGCGAGAGACGCTCCGTGCTGGATGCGCCCTGTCCTCACAAGGCGTTCAGCGCCGCATCGTCAGGTCAGTGCCGTATCGACAACGCGGCGCGGCGTTTCGAGATATTCCTTCGACTGCATTTCGACGATGCGCGAAACCGTGCGCGTGAACTCGTTGGCCATCGGGCCTTCCACGTAGAGCTCCTCCGGCGGCACGGCAGCCGACATCAAAAGCTTCACCTTGTGGTCATAGAACACGTCGATGAGCCAGGTGAAACGGCGCGCCTCGGACTGCATGCGCGGCGTCATCTGCGGCACGCTGGAGAGGATGACTGCGTGGAAGCGGCTCGCGAGTTCCAGATAGTCGTTCTGCGAGCGCGGGCCGCCGCACAGCGTCGCGAAGTCGAACCACACGACGCCGTCCGCCTTGCGCAAGGCCTTCAGCTCACGCTTTTCGATGTGCAGGATCGGGCTCTCGTCGGGTACTGCGGCGAGCTGCGCGAACGAGTGGCGCAATGCCTTGTCGGCGGCGGCGCCCAGCGGCGTGTGATAGACCTCGACCTGCGCAAGCGTGCGCTGCCGGTAGTCGATGCCCGCATCCACGTTCAGCACGTCGAGCTTGCTCTTGATGAGCTCGATGGCGGGCAGCATGCGGTCGCGATGCAGGCCGTCCGGATAGAGCAGGTCGGGATCGTAGTTGGACGTCATCACGAACTGCACGCCGTTTTTGAAGAGCCCGTCGAGCAGGCGATAGAGGATCATCGCGTCGGCAATGTCCGAGACGTGGAATTCGTCGAAGCAGATCAGGCGATAGCGCTTCGCAATGCGGCGCGCGAGTTCGTCGAGCGGATCGGCCGTGCCCTTGAGTTCTTCGAGCTCGCGATGCACTTCGCGCATGAATTCGTGAAAGTGCAGGCGCGTCTTGCGCTGCAGCGGCACGACCGCATAGAAGCTGTCCATCAGGAAGCTCTTGCCGCGCCCCACCCCGCCCCACATGTAGACGCCGCGCGGCAGGTCCGGGTGGATCAAAAACTTCTTGAACGCGTTGGAGCGTCGCGACTTGTATTCGGCCCACTCGTCGTAGCACCGCTGCAGCCGGTCGATCGCGGCGCGCTGCGCCGTATCGGGCTTGTATCCCCGTTTCTGCAGTTCGTTTTCGTAGTATTCGGTGACGTTCATTTTGTGGACCACAAACGAGGAAAGGCGGGAGGGCAAATGCCCACCCGCCTCTGTACGTGATGCGAGGTACTGCGAAGCGGGGCGCCATCTCTTCGAAGAAGGCTGGCCGCCCCGCCCTTGCGCATTACATGTTGAGCGCGCGCTTGTCGGTGGCGAGCGCCGCTTCGCGCATGACTTCGGACAGCGACGGGTGCGGATGGCAGATGCGGCCGATGTCTTCGGCGGCCGCCTTGAACTCCATCGCCACCACGGCTTCCGCGATCAGGTCCGATGCGTTCGCCGAGATGATGTGCACGCCGAGCAGCTCGTCGGTCTTCGCGTCGGCGATCATCTTCACGAAGCCGTCGGCCTTGTTGATGCCGAGCGCGCGGCCGTTCGCCATGAACGGGAACTGGCCCGTCTTGATGTCGCGGCCTTCGGCCTTGAGCTGCTGCTCCGTCTTGCCGACCCATGCGATTTCCGGCTCGGTGTAGATCACCCACGGAATGCAGTTGTAGTCGATGTGCGGCTTCTGGCCGTCGATGATCTCGGCCACCAGCACGCCTTCGTCCTCGGCCTTGTGCGCGAGCATCGGGCCGCGCACCACGTCGCCGATCGCGTAGACGTTCGGCACGCTCGTCGCGCAGTGGTCGTCGACGTCGATGAAGCCGCGCTCGTTGGCCTTCAGGCCGATCGCTTCGAGACCGAGGTTGTCGGTGTTCGGCACGCGGCCGACCGACACGATCAGGCGGTCGGCTTCGAGCACTTGCGCGTTGCCGTCCTTGTCGGTGTAGTTGATCGTGACGTTCTTCTCCGTCGCCTTCACTTCACCGACCTTCACGCCGACGTGAATGTCGAGACCCTGCTTCTTGAAGAGCTTGGCTGCTTCCTTCGCGAGCGCCTGGTCAGTCGCGCCGAGGAATTCCGGCAGCGCTTCGAGGATCGTGACGTCGGCGCCGAGGCGGCGCCATACCGAGCCGAGCTCCAGACCGATCACGCCTGCGCCGATCACGGCCAGCTTCTTCGGCACCGAGTCGAACGTGAGCGCGCCTTCGTTGTCGGAGATGATCTTGTTGTCGACCGGAATGCCAGGCAGGTGACGCGCCTTCGAGCCCGTCGCGATGATGACGTTCTTCGCCGTGACGACTTCAGTTTCACCTTCGCCGCTCACTTCGATCTGCACGCCGGCGTCGGTCTTGCCCGTGAACTTGCCATGGCCCTTGAGCCAGGTGATCTTGTTCTTGCGGAACAGGAACTCGATGCCCTTCGTCATCTTCTCGACGATGCCTTCCTTGCGGGCGATCATCTTCGCGACGTCGATCTTGACGTCACCCACGCTGATGCCGTGGTCGGCGAGGTGGTGCTGGGCGTTCTCGAACTCTTCCGACGAGGCGAGCAGCGCCTTCGACGGAATGCAGCCGACGTTCAGGCAGGTGCCGCCGAGCTTCAGCG
The DNA here is from genome assembly GCF_038900695.1 of Paraburkholderia sp. JHI2823. NCBI lineage: Bacteria > Pseudomonadati > Pseudomonadota > Betaproteobacteria > Burkholderiales > Burkholderiaceae > Paraburkholderia > Paraburkholderia sp. JHI2823. The sequence continues at coordinate 3,547 of NZ_JAYMRY010000027.1, forward strand.
CGCCGGCCGGGTTCTTCCATTTTTCGATACAGGCAACCGACTTGCCGAGCTGCGCGGCGCGGATCGCCGCGATATAGCCGCCGGGGCCGGCGCCGATCACGACGACGTCAAATTCTTTGGACATGGTCATCCTTTCGATACGTGAGCGCGGCGCGCGGACCCCGGTTTCCGGAATCCGCGCGCGCAGCGCTCAGTGTGGGACTGGTACTGGACTAACTGCGAGACTAACTGCGAGACGAACAGCGCTTACAGGTCGAGCAGCAGGCGAGCCGGATCTTCCAGCGCGTCCTTCATCGCGACGAGCGACAGCACGGCTTCGCGGCCGTCGATGATGCGGTGGTCGTACGACATCGCGAGGTAGTTCATCGGACGGATCACGATCTGGCCGTTCTCCACAACCGCACGCTCCTTCGTGGCGTGCACGCCGAGGATCGCCGACTGCGGCGGGTTGATGATCGGGGTCGAGAGCATCGAGCCGAACACGCCGCCGTTCGAGATCGAGAACGTACCGCCCGTCATTTCCTCGATCGAGAGCTTGCCGTCCTTGGCCTTCTGGCCGAATTCGGCGATCTTCTTCTCGATGTCGGCGAGGCTCATCTGGTCTGCATTGCGCAGGATGGGCACCACCAGACCGCGCGGCGAGCCGACCGCGATACCGATGTCGAAGTAGCCGTGGTAGACGATGTCGTTGCCGTCGATCGACGCGTTCACGAGCGGGAACTTCTTCAGCGCATGCACGGCCGCCTTCACGAAGAACGACATGAAGCCGAGCTTCACGCCATGTTCCTTCTCGAACTTGTCCTTGTACTTGTTGCGCAGGTCCATGACCGGCGCCATGTTCACTTCGTTGAACGTCGTGAGGATGGCGTTGGTTTGCTGCGACTCGAGCAGACGCTCGGCGATACGCGCACGCAGACGCGACATCGGCACGCGCTGTTCCGGACGGTCGTTGAGCCAGTTCGCAGCCGATGCCGGTGCGCTGACTTGCGGCAGCGACGGCTTGGCGGCAGCCGGCTTCGATGCCGGTGCTGCTGCCGGAGCGGCCTTCGGTGCGCCAGCGCCGAGGACGTCCTGCTTCGTGATGCGGCCGTCACGGCCCGTGCCGGCGACGTCGGCACCCGACAGGCCCTTCTCGGCCATCAGCTTGTTCGCTGCGGGCGAGGCGATGGTGCTGCTCGAAGCCGTAGCGGCGGCTGCAGCGGCCGGAGCGGCTGCAGGCGCGGCGGCAGCCGGAGCGGCAGCAGCTGCGGGAGCAGCAGCGGCGCCAGCCTTGGCTTCCGTGTCGATCTTCGCGATCACTTGCTCGCTCGTGACGGTCGAGCCGTCGCCGACCACGATCTCGCTCAGCACGCCGGCTGCGGGCGCGGGCACTTCGAGCACGACCTTATCGGTTTCGATCTCGATGACGACTTCGTCCTGGGCGACAGCTTCGCCCGGCTTCTTCTTCCACTGCAGCATCGTGCCTTCCGACACCGACTCCGAAAACTGAGGGACCTTGACTTCTACGATAGCCATGTGATTTTCCTGAATACTTTATCGGGGACATCCCCGTATGACGAACCGGGTCGCGCACGTGAGCGCGGGAAAGTGCGCGTTTGTTCACACACTTTCCCGGTTCGGTTTGCTCTTTGTGCTTACTTCGCGACCTGCGCGCCCTTCAGGCGGCCGAACGCACCTTCGATCAGCGCCTTCTGCTGCTCGTAGTGCTTCGCGTAGTAGCCGACGGCCGGCGAGGCGGAAGCCGGACGGCCGCTGTACGCGAGCTTCTGGCCTTCCTTCATGCCTTCGCGCAGATGGTGCTCGATGTAGAACCACGGGCCCTGATTCTGCGGCTCGTCCTGCACCCAGACCACTTCCGTCGCGTTGTCGTACTTCTTCAGTTCCGCTTCGAACTGCTTGTGCGCGAACGGATAGAGCTGTTCGATACGGATGATCGCGACGTCGTTCGCCTTCGCTTCGCGGCGATGCGCGACGAGGTCGAAGTACACGCGGCCCGAGCAGGCCACCACGCGCTTGACCTTCTTCGCGTCGATGGCTTCGTCCACTTCACCGATGACCGGCTGGAACGTGCCCTTCGCGAGTTCGGACAGATCCGACACGGCTTCCTTGTGACGCAGCAGCGACTTCGGCGTGAAGATGATGAGCGGCTTGCGGAACAGGCGGATCATCTGGCGGCGCAGCACGTGGAAGATCTGGGCCGGCGTGGTCGGCTGAACGACCTGCATGTTGTGCTCGGCGCACAGTTGCAGGAAACGCTCGATACGCGCCGACGAGTGCTCCGGACCCTGGCCTTCGTAGCCGTGCGGCAGCAGCATCGTGAGACCCGACACGCGGCCCCACTTCACTTCGCCCGACGAGATGAACTGGTCGATCACGACCTGCGCACCGTTGACGAAGTCGCCGAACTGGCCTTCCCACGCGACGAGCGTGTTCGGCTCGGCGGTCGAGTAGCCGTATTCGAAGCCCAGCACCGCCTCTTCCGAGAGCACCGAGTCGATCACCGTGAACTGCGCCTGGTTCTCGCCGATGTTCTGCAGCGGGATGTAGGTGCCGTCGTTCCAGCGTTCGCGGTTCTGGTCGTGCAGAACGGCGTGGCGGTGCGTGAACGTGCCGCGGCCCGAGTCCTGGCCCGTGAGGCGCACTGCGTAGCCCGAAGCGACCAGCGACGCGAACGCGAGGTGTTCGCCCATGCCCCAGTCGAGCTTCGCTTCGCCCTTGCCCATCGCGCGGCGGTCGTTGATGACGCGCTCGACCAGCGGGTGAACCTTGAAGTTCTCGGGAATCGTGGTGATGCGTTCAGCGAGGCGCTTGAGTTCGGCGAGCGGCACTGCGGTATCGGCGGCGTCGGTCCACTTGCGGTTCAGGAACGGCACCCAGTCCACCGCGTACTTGCTCTTGTAGTTCGAGAGCACGGGGTCGACCGTGTGGTGACCTTCGTCCATCGCGGCGCGGTAGGCCTTGACGTAGTTGTCGCCGTCTTCGGCCGTGATGACGCCCTGCTGCACGAGCTTCTCGGCGTACAGCGCACGGGTGCCCGGGTGCTGCGCGATCTTCTTGTACATGAGCGGCTGCGTGACAGCCGGCGTGTCCTGCTCGTTGTGGCCGAGCTTGCGGAAGCAGACGATGTCGACGACCACGTCCTTGTGGAACTGCATGCGGAATTCGACCGCGAGCTGGATCGCCAGCACGACCGCTTCCGGATCGTCGCCGTTCACGTGCAGCACCGGCGCCTCGATCATCTTGACCACGTCGGTGCAGTAGAGCGTCGAACGCGCGTCGCGCGGGTCCGAGGTCGTGAAGCCGATCTGGTTGTTGATGACGATGTGCAGCGTGCCGTGCGTGCCGTAACCGCGCGTTTGCGCGAGGTTCAGCGTTTCCATCACGACGCCCTGGCCCGCGAAGGCCGCGTCGCCGTGGATCTGCACCGGCAGCACCTGCAGGCCGTTTTCGTCGCCGCGGCGATCCATACGGGCCTTCGCCGAACCCTCGACCACCGGGTTGACGATTTCGAGGTGCGACGGGTTGAACGCGAGCGACAGGTGGACCGGTCCGCCTTCGGTCGTGACGTCCGACGAGAAGCCCTTGTGGTACTTCACGTCGCCTGCCGGCAGGTCGTCGACGTGCTTGCCTTCGAATTCGGCGAAGAGGTCGGCCGGCATCTTGCCGAGCGTGTTGACCAGCACGTTCAGGCGGCCACGGTGAGCCATGCCGATGACGATTTCCTGCACGCCCTTCGCGCCTGCGTGACGGACGGTTTCGTCCATCGCGGCGATGAAGGACTCGCCGCCTTCGAGCGAGAAGCGCTTCTGGCCGACGTACTTGGTGTGCAGGAAGCGCTCGAGGCCTTCGGCGGCCGTCAGGCGCTGCAGGATGTGCTTCTTCTTCTCGTTCGAGAAGTTCGGCGTCGAGCGGATCGACTCGAGGCGCTCCTTCCACCAGCGCTTCTGTTCAGGATCGCTGATGTACATGTATTCCGCGCCGATCGTACCGCAGTACGTGTCGCGCAGCGCCTTGACGATCTCGCGCAGCGACGCGCGCTCGAACCCGAAATACAGGTTCGTGGCGCTGAACGTCTCGTCCATGTCGGCTTCGGTGAAGTCGTAGAACGCGGGCTCGAGCTCGGGAATATTCGGACGTTCGCGACGCTTGAGCGGATCGAGGTTGGCCCATTGCGAGCCGAGGAATCGATACGCGCCGATCAAGGACTGAACGTAGACCTGCTTGCGCGCCGTGGCGAGATCTTCGCCGCCGCCGCGTGCAACGAATGCGTTGGCCTTCGCGCGTTGAGCGAAGGACTCGACGATCGGCCCGTGGGCGATGTCGTTGTCGGCAGTGCCACTCGACGACGGCACGTTTTGCAGTGCGTCGAAGTATTCGCGCCAGGTGTCCGGAACGGACGCAGGGTTGTCAAGATATGCTTCGTATAGCTCTTCGACATACGGAGCATTGCCGCCGAACAAATAGGAGTTCAGCTGGAATTGCTTCATCGTTTCCGACATTTACGCTCACCTTTCTTCGAGTTTCTCGAGAAATAGCGGGTTACTCAACCTTCCGCGCCACGGCCTGACCGTTTAGCGGATTGCGAATCAAGTCTGCTTGGAAGGACCTAAATCATGCATCGGCGCAAGTATAGCGCATAAGCGCATCTTTCCACATGATGCAATGCGACCGAACAACGCGCGGGAAGCCTTTGCATACGGGCTTTTGCGCCGTTCGCAATACTCCTTTCCTGCAGCGCAACACAATCTCCGCCACATGCAAAAAAGCCGCCCGTCAAGCGGCGGCTTTTCTGTGTTTCTGTTTGCATTGCAGTGCGGAAAAAAGCGGTGACTGCAAATTACTCGGCAGCGGCTTCGCGGCTCGCGCGGCGACGCTCGTGCTCTTTGAGATGGCGCTTGCGCAGGCGGATCGACTGCGGCGTGACTTCCACGAGTTCGTCGTCGTCGATGAATTCCACCGCGTATTCGAGCGACATCTGGATCGGCGGCACGAGGCGCACGGCTTCGTCGGTGCCCGAGGCGCGCACGTTCGTGAGCTGCTTGCCCTTGATCGGATTCACGACGAGGTCGTTGTCACGGCTGTGGATGCCGATGATCATGCCTTCGTACAGCGCGTCACCCGGCTTCACGAACATGCGGCCGCGATCCTGCAGCTTCCACAGCGCGTAGGCAACGGCAGCGCCGTCGTCCTGCGAGATCAGCACGCCGTTGCGGCGTTCGCCGAGCGTCCCTTCCTTGATCGGGCCGTATGCATCGAACACGTGGCTCATCAGGCCCGTGCCGCGCGTGAGCGTCATGAACTCGCCCTGGAAGCCGATCAGGCCACGTGCCGGAATACGGTACTCCAGACGCGTACGGCCACGGCTGTCCGACGCCATGTCGAGCATTTCGCCCTTGCGGCGGCCGAGTTCTTCCATCACGCCGCCCTGGTGGCTGTCTTCGACGTCCACGGTCAGCAATTCGTACGGCTCCTGCTTGACGCCGTCGACTTCGTGGAGCACCACGCGCGGACGCGACACGGCCAGCTCGTAGCCTTCGCGGCGCATGTTTTCGATCAGGATCGTGAGGTGCAGTTCCCCACGGCCCGACACTTCGAACGTGGTTTCATCGCCGGTGTCCTTCACGCGCAGCGCGACGTTGTGGTTCAGCTCCTTCGTGAGACGGTCGCGGATCTGGCGGCTCGTCACGAACTTGCCTTCCTTGCCCGCGAGCGGCGACGAGTTCACGAGGAAGTTCATCGTGAGCGTCGGCTCGTCGACCGTGATCATCGGCAGGGCTTCGGGGTTGTCGATCGCGCAGATCGTCGCGCCGATGCCGATGTCTTCGATGCCGTTGATCAGCACGATGTCGCCCGCTTCGGCCGATTCGACCTGCACGCGCTCGAGGCCGCTGAACGACAGCACCTGGTTGATCTTGCGGTTCATCACCTCGCCATCCGGGCCGAAGCGCAGCGCCACGGGTTGACCGGGCTTGATGCGGCCGCGCTTGATCCGGCCCACGCCGATGCGGCCGACGTAGGTCGAATAGTCGAGTGACGTGATCTGGAGCTGCAGCGGGCCTTCCGGATCGGCGTCGCGCACGGGCACGTGCTCGAGGATCGCTTCGAACAGCGGGCGCATATCGCCTTCGCGCGCATCCGGGGAGAGCGAGGCGTAGCCGTTCAGGCCCGAGGCGTACACCACCGGGAAGTCGAGCTGCTCTTCGGTCGCGCCGAGCTTGTCGAACAGATCGAACGTCTGGTTGATCACCCAGTCGATGCGGGCACCCGGGCGGTCGATCTTGTTGACGACGACGATCGGCTTCAGGCCGAGCGCGAGCGCCTTCTTCGTGACGAAGCGCGTTTGCGGCATCGGGCCTTCCACGGCGTCGACGAGCAGCAGCACCGAGTCGACCATCGAGAGCACGCGCTCCACTTCGCCGCCGAAGTCGGCGTGGCCCGGGGTGTCGACGATGTTGATGTGGGTGCCTTCGTACTCGACCGCGCAATTCTTCGCGAGAATCGTGATGCCGCGCTCTTTTTCGATGTCGTTCGAATCCATGACGCGTTCGGCGATCTGCTGGTTGTCGCGGAAGGTGCCGGACTGGCGCAGCAGTTGGTCGACGAGCGTGGTCTTGCCGTGGTCGACGTGGGCAATGATGGCGATGTTGCGAAGAGCGCGGGACATAGGAACCTGGGTACAGTTGAGTGCGCCGCGCATGCCCTGCTGGCAGGCCCGGCTCGGGCGCGCGGCCACCGCCTCGAGCCCACCGGCACATTACAGGCAACTTTACATTTGCCTGGTTTTGCCTAGTGCTGGCGGCTCGGTTCAGCAGCGCTGCAATGGCGCACTTTTGGGAACCTGAAATTATAGCATGCGCGGATGAAATGATCCTGCGCAAATAAGGGAGCACCCTGGATCGGCTGGTGCCGGCGTGGCTGCGGCGCAACGTGGGCAATGCGATTCCGCCAGGATGGGCAGACCGGCGCAACTCGAGAAATATCCTAACCGGCGCGCGGTTCTCTGCGAATTTTCTCACGTCCCGCGGGGCGGATTAAGCCCCTACGCTGCAAAGGTTTCTCGGCAAAGGCAGAATAAACCTTGCCGCGTCAACTAACCGCCCCTATAATTCCTGCCTGGTCAACCATTGCAGTCGCAGCAGAATCATGACAGTTTCGACTCCCCCGCCCCCGCCCGAAGTCCGCGACTACGACCTCGGAGAGAGCGTCGGCTACCTGATCTCGCGGGTGAAATCGACCATGTCGAACATGGTCACCCAGCGCGCCGTTGCTGAACTCGGCGTGACGAGTCAGCAGGCCAGCATTCTCTTCATGGTGGCGACCGGCAAATGTACGCTCGCAGCCGAGCTGGCACGCGAGTACGGCATCGACGCGAGCGCAGTCACGCGGCTTGTCGACCGGCTCGAGAAGCGCGGGCTCCTGCAGCGCGTGCGCAGCTCCGAGGACCGCCGCGCGGTGCACCTCGCGCTCACGCCGGAGGGCCTCGCGATCGCCGCGCGCATGCCGGCGATCTTCCGCAGCGTGACGCAGCATCTCTCCGCCGGCTTCACGCCGGAGGAAGTCGGCTTTCTGAAAAGCATGTTGCGGCGGATCCTCGCGAATAGCTGCGAAGCTGGCCAGAGCTCGAACCCGAACCCGCCGGCGAATTGATGACAAGGCAAGCAAATTTGAACTCGCCGCAAGAGAAAATAGCTGCATCGTCCAGTATCACTACACCCCTCACGCATCGAGACGAGCAATGAAATCCCAAACCGAGTTTGCGCCGGGCCCGGCCGTGCGGGCACTGTCCTGCCGGGCGGCGGTCGCCGCCACGGTGGCGGCGCTCGCCCTTTCGGGTTGCGCGAACTACATCGGCATCAAGAGCGACAAGACCATCGACGCGCCGCAGCAGTTCGAGACCTCGCAGAGCATTCCGGCACAGGGCGGCCAGTGGCCCACGCTCGACTGGGCGAACCAGTTCGGCGACCCGCAGTTGCCCCGGCTGATCGACGAGGCCCTCGATGGCAACCCGACCATCGCGCAGGCGCAGGCGCGCCTTGCAAAGGCTTCGTCGTACATCGAAACCTCCCGCTCGGCGCTTTTCCCGAAGGCTAACCTCAGCTATTCCTGGACGCGCCAGCTGTATTCGGCCAACGCCCTCTTCCCGCCGCCGTACGGCGGCACCTGGTACAGCGAGAACAACGTGCTCGCGAGCGCCTCGTGGGATCTGGACCTCTGGGGCAAGAACCGCCAGCGCCTCGCGCAGGCCGTCTCCTCCCAGCGTGCGGCCGAAGCCGACATGCAACAGGCGCGCATCACGCTCGCCTCATCGGTAGCCCGCACGTATAACCAGCTCGCCCAGCTCTACGAGCTGCGCGACATCGCCGTGCACGAGATCGACAACCGCAAGACCATCGGCACGATCACGAACGGCCGCGTGGTCGCGGGCCTCGACACCAACGTCGAGAAACAGACCGCGAACGGCAACATCGCGTCGAGCCAGGCGAACCTCTCGCAGATCGACGGCCAGATCGAGTCCGTGCGCTACCAGTTGGGCGCGCTGCTCGGCAAGGGCCCCGATCGTGGGCTGCAGATCGCGAAGCCGGTGCTCAACCCGGCGGCGAACGTCGCCCTGCCCGACAACCTGCCCGCCGACCTGCTCGCGCGCCGACCCGACATCGTCGCGGCGCGCTGGCAGGTGGAAGCCGCGATGCACGACGTGAAGGAAGCGAAAGCCGAGTTCTATCCCGACGTGAACCTCGCGGCGGGCTTCGGCTTCGATGCGTTCGGCTGGGGCAAATTCCTGAACTTCACGAGCCGCCAGGCGAACTTCGGGCCGGCCGTGCATCTGCCGCTCTTCGACGCGGGCGCACTGCGCGCGCAACTCAAGGGGCGCTACGCCGACTTCGAGCTCGATGTGGCGAATTACAACCAGACGCTGATCGGCGCGTTCCAGGACGTGGCCACCGGCGTGTCGGCGATTCGCTCGGCGGACAAGCAGCTCGTGGACGCCCAGCGCGCGCTCGATGCCTCGACGAGCGCCTGGCAGCTCGCCGTGATCCGCTACAAGGCAGGGCTCTCCGAGCAGCTCCAGGTGCTCAACGCCGACCAGAACCGCCTCGCCGCGGAGCAGACGGTGGCGAACCTGAAGGCGCAGCGCCGCGACCAGCAGATGGCGCTCATCAAGTCGCTCGGCGGCGGCTTCGATGCGCACGACGCGCAAATCGCGCCGCCGACGGAGGTCGGCAGCGAAGCGGCCAGCGACACTCGCGGCCAGAGCGACGTGAACGGCGCGCCCTGGCGCGGCACGCGGGCGGCAACGCCGGCGCAGAGCGCGACGGCATCGGCAGGCGCCGCGCCGGCAACGAACTGAGCGCGAGGCCTGGCAGCAAGCCGGACACAAACAACTGAACGAACAGCACGCAAGAACCCGGAGATCCTTCCATGAGCACCCCCCAGCAGCCGGCCGCCAACCCGCAGCCGAACGCGAACAGCGGCAAGCGCAAGCGCATGATGACGCTGCTTGTCCTCGTGATCGTGATTGCAGCCGTTGCCTACGGCCTCTATTACTTCCTCGTCGCGCGCTTCACCGAGAGCACGGACGACGCCTATGTGAACGGCAACGTCGTCCAGATCACGCCGCAAGTCACCGGCACGGTGATCGCACTGAAAGCGGATGACACGCAAACCGTCAACGTCGGTGACCCGCTCGTGCTGCTCGACCCGGCCGATGCGCGCGTCACGCTCGAGCAAACGGAAGCACAGCTCGCGCAGACGGTGCGCCAGGTGCGCGGCCTCTTCGCCGACGACAGCCAATACGAAGCGCAGGTCGCGCAGCGTCAGTCCGATCTCTCTCGCGCGCAGGACGACCTGCGCCGCCGCATGCAGGTCGCGCAAACAGGCGCCGTCTCGCAGGAAGAAATCTCGCATGCCCGCGACGCCGTGCGCAGCGCAGAAGCCGCGCTCGAAGCCGCTCAGCAGCAGCTCGCCGCGAACCGCGCGCTGACCGCGAACACGACCATCGCCAATCACCCGAACGTGGAGGCCGCCGCCGCGAAGGTGCGCGACGCCTATCTCGCGAACGCGCGCAACACGCTGCCCGCGCCGGTCACGGGCTACGTGGCGAAGCGTTCGGTGCAGGTGGGTCAGCGCGTGTCGCCGGGCAATCCGCTCATGTCGGTGGTGCCGCTGAACGCGCTGTGGGTCGACGCCAACTTCAAGGAAGTGCAACTGAAGCACATGCGCATCGGCCAGCCGGTCGAGATGACGGCCGACGTGTATGGCTCGTCGGTGGTCTATCACGGCAAGGTGGTGGGTTTCTCGGCCGGCACGGGCTCGGCCTTCTCGCTGCTGCCCGCGCAGAACGCCACGGGTAACTGGATCAAGGTGGTTCAGCGTCTGCCGGTGCGTATCTCGCTCGATCCGGAAGACCTGCAGAAGCACCCGCTGCGCATCGGCCTGTCGATGCAGGTGGACGTGAGCATCCGCAACGATTCCGGCACCCAGCTCGGCAACGCCCAGAACACGGTCTACGAGACCGACGTGTTCGCGAAGTACGGCGCGGAGGCCGATGCGGAGATCGCTCGCATCATCGCTGAAAACGCCGGCCCGAATGCGCACAAGGCGGTTAGCAATGCCGCCAGCAACGCGGGTAGCAAGGCGCAGGTTTCGTCCACGCACGCCGCGAAGTCCGGCGCCAAGGGCTAATTGAAGCCGCTGAATGAAGCGCTGACAAAAGCACTCGCAAACGCTGGCGCGGGCTGATCCTCAGCCCGCGCCAGCGTTGCTTCGCGTTGCCTCGAACCGGTCAACCAGAAAGGACTCCATGGCAGCACCACAAGCACCCGTCGCCCATGCGCCGCTGCAGGGCGCGCAACTCGTGATCGGCACCATCGCGGTGTCGCTCGCGGTGTTCATGAACGTGCTCGACACCTCGATCGCGAACGTGTCGATCCCGTCGATTTCGGGCGACCTCGGCGTGTCGTCGGACCAGGGCACATGGGTCATCACTTCGTTCGCGGTTGCCAACGCGATCTCGGTGCCGCTGACCGGCTGGCTCACCGATCGTATCGGTCAGGTGCGCCTGTTCATGGCGTCGATCATCCTGTTCGTGATCTCGTCGTGGCTGTGCGGCCTCGCCCCCACGCTGCCCTTCCTCCTCGCTTCGCGCGTTCTGCAGGGCGCCGTGGCCGGTCCGATGATCCCGCTCTCGCAAACGCTGCTGCTCGCCAGCTATCCGCGGGCGAAAGCGCCCATGGCGCTCTCGATGTGGTCGATGACCACGCTCATCGCGCCGGTGGCCGGCCCGATTCTCGGCGGCTGGATCTCCGACAACATCTCGTGGCCGTGGATCTTCTACGTGAACATTCCGGTCGGCATCGTCGCGGCGCTCGCCACATGGGCGATCTTCCGCAACCGCGATTCGGTCGTGAAGAAGGCGCCGATCGACGGCGTGGGGCTCGCGCTCCTCATCATCTGGGTCGGTTCGCTGCAGGTGATGCTCGACAAGGGCAAGGATCTGGACTGGTTCTCGTCCACCACGATCATTGTGCTCGCGCTCACCGCGGTAATCGCGTTCGCGTTCTTCGTGGTGTGGGAGCTGACCGCCGATCACCCCGTGGTCGACCTGTCGCTGTTCGCACGGCGCAATTTCACGGGGGGCACGGTCGCGCTCTCGGTGGGCTATGGCCTTTACTTCGGCAACCTCGTGCTGCTGCCGCTGTGGCTGCAGACCGATATCGGCTACACGGCCACCGATGCGGGCCTCGTGATGGCGCCCGTGGGCTTCTTCGCGATCCTGCTCTCGCCGGTCACCGGCAAGATTCTGCCGCGCACCGATCCGCGCTATATCGCGACAACGGCGTTCCTCGTCTTCGCGCTGTGCTTCTGGATGCGCTCGCGCTACACCACGGGCGTGGACACGTGGGCGCTCACGCTGCCGACGCTCATTCAGGGCATCGGCATGGCGGGCCTCTTCATTCCGCTCGTGTCGATCACGCTCTCGGGTCTGCCGGGTCATCGCATTCCCGCTGCATCGGGCCTGTCGAACTTCGTGCGGATCATGTGCGGCGGCATCGGCACCTCGATCTTCGAAACCGCGTGGGATCACCGCACGACGTTTCACCACGCACGCCTCACCGAAGTGGCGACGCCGACCAACCCGGTCTTCAATCAGTCGATGCAGCAGTTCCAGGGCGCGGGTCTCGATCCCTCGCAGGCGCATGGGCTGTTCGAGCGTATGCTTTCGCAGCAGGCCGCGCAGCTCGGGGTGAACGACCTCTTCTGGATCTCCTCGATGATCTTCATCGTGCTGATCGCGCTCATCTGGATCACGCGACCCGAGCGCGCAGGCGGCGCCGATGCGGGCGCGGCGGCATCGGCGGCGCATTGAGGTTCCGGCGCTTCTCAAGCGGGAGAACGCGCCGATGGCAAAACGGCACGTCCGGTTGTTCTCCGGCGTGCCGTTGCTGTTTGTGGGCCCCGCGCGCTTTGGGGGGGGGGCGCTTCGGGCGCGTTGTGGCTGGTGCTCAGCCCGCGCCGCACACGACCAGCCGCTCCGGCGCGAGCACCCCGTTCGCGGCCTTTGCGACGCCGAGCAAACGCCCATCTTCCGCATACACGCGGACCCGCTCCGCCGCCTCGCAGACCGCACGGTCGAGCACCAGCTCGTTGAGCGGCAAGCGCTGGCCGTGGGTGAAGCGGCGCGCAGCGTCCGCACCGAGCGTCACCGCGGGAAACGTCGAGAGCAACGCGTCCACGGGCCTCAGCCAGCTATCGCGCGCGGGCTCGTCGGCAGCGGTGAGCGCGTCGAGCGTGACCGCATGCTCGAGGGTGAGCGCGCCCACGCCGGTACGACGCAGCATCACCAGATGCGCGCCGCAGCCCAGCGCCTCGCCGATATCCTCGGCGAGCGTACGGACGTAGGTGCCCTTGCTGCAGGTCACGCGAAACGTCACCTCGGGCACTTCGGGCAGCGCGCACGCGATCATCTCCAGCGCAAGGATCTTCACCTGGCGCCCTTCGCGCTCGACCGTCTGACCCGCACGCGCATATTCGTAGAGCGGCTTGCCGTCGCGCTTGAGCGCCGAATACATCGGCGGCACCTGCACGATGTCACCGAGAAAACGCGTCATCGCTTCCCGCACCCGGGCTTCGCCGCACGCGACCTCGCGCGTCTCGATCGCCTCGCCTTCGGCGTCGCCGGTGGCCGTGCGAATGCCGAGACGCATCGTCGCCTCATAGGTCTTGTCGGCTTCGAGCAGATCCTGCGAAAACTTGGTCGCCTCGCCGAAGCACAGCGGCAGCAAGCCCGACGCGAGCGGATCGAGCGTGCCGGTATGGCCCGCCTTCTTCACGCGATAGAGACGCTTCGCGCGAATCAGCGCGTCGTTGCTGGAAAGGCCGACGGGCTTGTCGAGCAGCAGCACGCCGTCGAGCAGGCGTCGGGGCACCTTCGGTCGGGCCGCGTCAGGTCGAGCCGCGTCAGGTCGGGCCGCGTCCTGGTTCTGTTTCGATGATGCAGTCATGCTGGCCGCGTCAGTCGTCCTTCGCCCGTGTGGCGTTGGCCTCGTCGATCAGGCGCGACATCGCGACGCCCTTCTCGACCGACTCGTCGTAGTGGAAATGCAGCGTCGGCACCGTGTGAATGTGCAGACGTTTGAAGAGCTGGTTGTGCAGGTGGCCCGCGGCGTGATTGAGCGCTTCCTGCGTGGTCTTCGGGTCGCCCGTGAGGGTCGTGAAGTAGACCTTTGCGTGCGCGTAGTCGGGCGTGAGTTCCACGCTCTGGATGGTCACGAGACCCACGCGCGGATCTTTCACTTCGCGCATCAGCTCCGACAGATCGCGCTGGATCTGATCGGCGATCTGGACGTTGCGATTCGGAGTAGAACGTTTTTTCGGCATGATGATTCCACCTCTTGATCTGCGAGGCATTCAGGCGGCGTTGCGTCGTCGAGGCGCACACGGCCGCGCAAAAACAAAACGGGCGGGGCTGGCCAGCGCCTGCCCCGCCCGTTATCGGCAAGCGGGCGACCCCCAGGTCTGCCCGCGGGCGCCGCCGTGTTACAGCGTACGCGCGACTTCGGTGATCTCGAACACTTCGAACTGGTCGCCTTCGACGATGTCGTTGAAGTTCTTGACCGACATACCGCACTCGAAGCCTTGCTTGACTTCCTTGACGTCGTCCTTGAAGCGCTTGAGCGAATCGAGCTCGCCGGTGTGGATGACCACGTTGTTGCGCAGCACACGCACCGACGACGAACGCTTGACGATACCGTCCGTGACCATACAGCCCGCCACCGTGCCGACCTTCGGCACCTTGAAGACCTGGCGCACTTCGACCATGCCGGTAATGACTTCGCGCTTCTCCGGCGCCAGCATGCCCGACATCGCCGCCTTCACCTCATCCACAGCGTCGTAGATGATGTTGTAGTAGCGGATGTCCACGCCGTTGGTCTCGGCCAGCTTGCGCGCCAGAGCGTCGGCACGCGTGTTGAAGCCGATGATGACCGCCTTCGAAGCCGTGGCGAGGTTGACGTCGCTTTCGCTGATGCCACCCACTGCGGCGTGCACGATCTGCACGCGCACTTCGCTCGTCGAGAGCTTGAGGAGCGCATGAACCAGCGCTTCCTGCGAGCCCTGCACGTCGGCCTTGACGATGAGCGGGAGGTTTTGCACTTCGCCTTCGCCCATTTGCTCGAGCATGTTCTCGAGCTTCGCGGCCTGCTGCTTCGCGAGCTTGACGTCGCGGAACTTGCCCTGACGGAACATGGCGATTTCGCGCGCCTTGCGCTCGTCCGGCAGAACGATGACTTCTTCGCCTGCGCCCGGCACTTCCGACAGACCCTGAATTTCGACCGGAATCGACGGGCCCGCTTCCTTCGTGGGCTTGCCGGTTTCGTCGAGCATGGCGCGCACGCGGCCATAAGCCGTACCTGCGAGCACCACGTCGCCGCGGTTCAGCGTACCCGACTGCACGAGCACGGTGGCAACCGGACCCTTACCCTTGTCGAGCTTCGCTTCGATCACGAGACCCTTGGCAGGCGCTTCGACCGGTGCCGTGAGTTCCAGCACTTCGGCCTGCAGCAGCACGTTTTCGAGCAGGTCGTCGATGCCCGCGCCGGTCTTCGCCGACACCGGCACGAACGGCGAGTCGCCGCCGTACTCTTCCGGCACGACGCCTTCCGCGACGAGTTCCTGCTTCACGCGCTCGGGGTTCGCATCGGGCTTGTCGATCTTGTTGATCGCCACGACGAGCGGTACGCCCGCGGCCTTCGCGTGCGAGATCGCTTCCTTCGTCTGCGGCATCACGCCGTCGTCGGCCGCGACCACGAGAATCACGATGTCCGTTGCCTTCGCACCGCGGGCACGCATGGCCGTGAAGGCCTCGTGACCCGGCGTGTCGAGGAACGTGATGACGCCACGCGGCGTTTCGACGTGGTAGGCGCCGATGTGCTGCGTGATGCCGCCCGCTTCGCCCGCTGCGACCTTGGCGCGGCGGATGTAGTCGAGCAGCGAGGTCTTGCCGTGGTCGACGTGACCCATGACGGTCACGACCGGCGGACGCGGCAACTGCTCGGCGTCCGTGCCCGTGGCCTGGCCTTCGACCAGCAGCGCTTCCGGATCGTCGAGCTTCGCGGCAACCGCACGGTGGCCGAGTTCCTCGACGATGATCATCGCCGTTTCCTGGTCGAGCATCTGGTTGATGGTGACCATCTGGCCCATCTTCATCATCACCTTGATGACTTCCGACGCCTTCACGGACATCTTGTGCGCGAGGTCGGCCACGGTGATGGTTTCCGGCACGTGCACTTCACGCACGATCGGCTCGGTCGGTGCCTGGAACGTCGATGCGTCCTGGTGACGGCCACGGCCCTTCGGGCCGCCGCGCCAGCCGCGGTCCACGCCGCCCGACGAGTCGCCGCGCGTCTTGATGCCACGGCGCTTCGCTGCGTCGTCCTGCCAGCCGCCCTTGCCGGCGCCCGGCTTCTTGTTGCGGTCGCCAGCGCCCGCGCCCGGCGCGCTCGTCGAGGGCGCTGCCGTCGTGGCAGGCTTCTTCGCCGCGGCGCCTGCACCGGCGGCCGGCCGTGCCGCTGCGCCTTCCGGACGGGCCGGCTTGTGCAGCGTGCCCTTGGCTTCGGCGGGCTTCGGCACCTCGGCGGGCTTGGGCGCCTCGGGCGCCTTCACCTGCGCCTTGCGCGGCGTGTTCATCATTTCGCGAATCGCGCGCGCTTCGGCTTCGGCAGCCGCGCGGCGGCGAGCGATCTCGTCTTGTTCCTTCTGCGCCTTTTCAGCGGCTTCGCGTGCGGCGGCCTCGGCCTTCTGGGCCGCTTCGCGCTGCGCCGCGCGCTCGGCGGCGGCGCGCTGTTCTTCCTGCTGGTCCTGCGCCTGCTTCACTTCCTTCGCTTCCGCTTCGGCGTTGCGCTGCGCGGCTACGGCCTGGGCAGCGAGCTCGCGGGCGGCGGCATCGGCCGAGGCCTTCTTCTTTGCGACCTCTTCCTCGGCGCGGCGACGCTCGGCTTCGGCGGCCTCTTCGCGCGCACGGCGCTCGGACTCTTCACGCGCGAGCAGTTCCTGGCGCTCCTTGAGCTCCTGAGCCTGACGCTCGAGCAGTTCGGCCTCGCGGCGCGCTTCTTCCTCGCGGCGCTGCAGTTCCGCCTCTTCGGCGGCTGCGGCTGCGTCGGCTGCATGATTCGATGCCTCCGCCTCACCGGCGGACTCGTCGCGGCGGACGAACGTGCGCTTCTTGCGCACCTCGACCTGAATGGTGCGAGCCTTACCCGTCGAATCGGACTGCTTGATTTCCGACGTATGCCGTTTCGTCAGCGTGATCTTGCGCTTGTCCGCATCAGTCGAGCCGTGAGACTTGCGCAAGTGGTCGAGCAGACGCGCCTTGTCCGTTTCGGACAAGGAGTCAGCTTCGCTCGCTTTCGTGACGCCCGCCGCCTGCAGCTGCTCCAGCAGCACGCCTGCAGGCATTTTCAGTTCCGCGGCAAATTGGGCTACGTTGTTACTCGCCATTCATTCCTCTTAATGCAAGGACCGATTCCTTGCGGTTGACATCGGTTCATGCGGCCGTGGGTGCCCTGCATCCAGCAAGGCCCCGCCGCGATCAGATTAGTGGGTCATGGTCGCTTCCTGCTCGTCGCGCCCTGGTGTCGTTTCCCGTTGCCGGGTCACTCGAACCAGTGCTCACGCGCCTTCATGATCAACGCCTTGGCGGCGTCCTCTTCCATTCCCGTCATTTCGGTAAGCTCGTCCACGGCCAGCTCGGCGAGCTCGTCGCGGGTGTGAACTTCGTGCTCCGCGAGTTTCGCGAGCAGATCCGGGTCCATGCCGTCCAGGCTCTTCAGATCCAGGGCGGCGCTTTCCACCTTTTCCTCGTTCGCGATCGCTTGCGTGAGCAGCGCGTCGCGCGCGCGGTTGCGCAGCTCGTGCACGGTGTCCTCGTCGAACGCCTCGATTTCGAGCATTTCGTTGAGCGGCACGTAGGCGATTTCTTCGAGGCTCGTAAAGCCCTCGTCGATCAGGATGTCGGCGACTTCCTCGTCCACATCGAGACGCGCCATGAACAGGTCGCGCAATACCGTGCGCTCCTGGTTCTGCTTCTGCGCGGATTCGTCCGGCGTCATGATATTGATTTGCCAGCCGGTCAGTTCGCTGGCAAGACGCACGTTCTGGCCGCTACGGCCGATCGCGACCGCGAGTTCGCTCTCGTCGACCACCACGTCCATCGAATGCTTCTCTTCATCGACGACGATCGACTGCACGGCTGCCGGCGCGAGCGCGCCGATCACGAACTGGGCGGGATCTTCCGACCATAGCACGATGTCGACGTTTTCGCCACCGAGCTCATTGCGCACCGCCTGCACGCGCGAACCGCGAATGCCGACGCAGGTGCCGATCGGGTCGATGCGCTTGTCGTAAGCCACCACGCCGATCTTGGCGCGCACGCCAGGATCCCGCGCCGCCGCCTTGATCTCGAGCAGGCCTTGTTCGATTTCCGGCACTTCCATTTCGAACAGCTTCATCAGGAACTCGGGCGCCGTGCGCGAGAGCTCGATCTGCGGGCCGCGCGCGGTGCGGTCGACCTTGCCGATCCAGGCGCGCACGCGATCGCCCACGCGCAGGTTTTCCTTCGGAATCAGCTGATCGCGGCGCAGCAGCGCTTCGACACGGCCCGACTCGACGATGAAGTTACCCTTGTCCATGCGCTTGACCGTGCCGGTCATGATGCTTTCGCCGCGCTCGAGGAAGTCGTTCAGGATCTGCTCGCGCTCGGCATCGCGCACTTTCTGCAGGATGACCTGCTTGGCGGCCTGCGCGCCGATACGGCCGAACTCGACCGAAGGCACGGGCTGCTCGATGAAGCCGTCGATGTGCGCTTCGGGGTCTTGCTCGCGCGCTTCGAACAGCAGGATTTCCTGGTCCGGCTCCTGCAGGCCCGCCTCGTCCGGCACGACACGCCAGCGGCGAAACGTTTCGTGCTCGCCGCTTTCGCGGTCGATATGCACGCGGATATCCGCATCCTCGTCGAAGAGTTTCTTGGAGGCCGACGCAAGCGCCGCTTCAAGGGCGGCAAACACCACGTCCTTGTCGACATTCTTCTCGCGTGCCAGCGCATCCACCAGCATCAACACTTCGCGACTCATTGTTTGCGGCTCCTAAAGTCAACTTTTGGGACAAGGCGTGCTTTATCGATGTCCGCGAGCGTGAAATCGAGCATCGCAGGACCCGCCTTCCCTTCGAATTCCAGACCGATGGTTTCGCCTTCGGGAGCATGCACGATACCCCGGTACGATTTCCGTCCGTCCAATGGCTTTTTCAACGTGATTACCGCTTCGCAGCCTGCGAAGCGTTCGAAGTCCGCCAGCTTTTTCAGCGGACGGTCGAGCCCGGGCGACGAAACCTCGAGCCGCTCGTAGTCGATGTTCTCGACCGTCAAAACGTGCTGCAGCTGACGCGTGACCTTCTCGCAGTCCTCGATCGCGATCCCCGCGGGCTGATCGATGTAGATGGTCAGCATGCCGCGCCCGGTGCGCTCGAGGTCGACCAGCTCGTAACCGAGCCCGGTGACCGTGGTTTCAATCAGTTCCGTCAGTTGCACAATGCCCACTCCAGATGTTCGCGCGGGGGCCGGCAACTTCCTTCGCTCTCGTTCTTGCTTCGCTCGGGATTCGCGGGCCGCGCGCCAGGTGAGCGCGCGCTGCTCACCGACCTGCCCCCACGATGACGAACGACCTGGCTCGTTGATTCTCCGCCCCCAAATTGACAATGCCGAACGTGAAACGTCGGCATTTGTCGGCATCCCTGCCAGGATTGCGCAAGGATTGATTCGGGGCGAACCAAAAAAAAATGGGCGAAACGCCCATCTTCTCACTTAGCCAGGTGGTCGCACCTGGGACGCGTATTACAGCGCAGTCAAACAGCCGCACGCCCAGCGACTTCGTGATTCTAGCCTTTTTTCGCCATTTACGCAAACCGCCGGTCAAGCCCGAGCGCCATTCTGCCGTTATTTCCGGGCCTGGCAGCGCGATTTTCACGCATATCAGCCGTTTTTTCGGCGCCGGTGGAAGGACCGAGAGTGGAATCCAGCGCCGCTAGCCCACGCGCTGACGCGCAAGCGGACGCCCGCCGCATGGTGCGGCCTGGCGTCGTGCCTCGCCTCGTCAGTGACCACGCGTGCGGTTGCGCGGTGCCCCGCGCTGGCCGCCACGGCTATTGCCGCCGGCGCGGTTGCCGGTGGTGTTGGCGTTGCCGCCAGTGCCGGGACCGCTGCGGCGATTGCCATTGGCATTGCCGCCTGCGCGCTTGCCGGCGCCCGCGCTCGGGGCGCGGTTGCCGTCGACCTCGCGCCCGCCGGCACGGTTGCCGCCGCGACCGCCGAAGCCGGCGCCGCCGCCGAGATTGCCATGGCCGGCCCCAGCACCGCCGCCGAAGCCGCCGGCCGCGCCGCGCCGCCCCTGCTGGCGCGCCTGGTTCATCGCGCCGTGCGAACTGAGCACAGGCTCGCGGTTGATGAAACCCATGGACGTCTGCATCGGGTCAGGCTGACGACGGTCCTGCTCCTTGCCGCGGCCGCCGCCCTTCTCTTCGCTCGGCGCCTTCAGGCCGACTGCGGCCATCAGGCTGCGAACCTGGTTGTCTTCGAGTTCTTCCCAGCGGCCGCGCTTGAGGCCTTTGGGCAGCGCGATCGGGCCGTGGCGCGTGCGGATCAGACGGCTCACCATCAGGCCGACCGCTTCGAACATGCGGCGCACTTCGCGGTTGCGACCTTCGGCCAGCGCGACGTGATACCAGTGATTCGTGCCTTCGCCGCCGCCATCGCGAATGCGCAGGAAGCTGGCCGGACCGTCGTCGAGTTCGATGCCCTTGAGCAGCTTCTGGCGATTGCCTTCGGTCAGCTCACCCACCACGCGCACCGCGTATTCGCGCTCCACGCTGTAGCGCGGGTGCATGAAGCGGTTCGCCAGGTCGCCCGAAGTCGTGAGCATCAACAGACCTTCGGTGTTGAAGTCCAGACGCCCGACGGCCAGCCACTTCGCCGTCTTCATGGGCGGCAGGCGGTCGAACACCGAGGGGCGGCCTTCCGGATCGGCGTGGCTGACGATTTCGCCCGTCGGCTTGTGATAAATGAGCACGCGCGGCGGCTTGTTCGGCAGCTTGCGCTTGATCGGCTTGCCATTGATGCGCACCTGGTCGGTCGGCAGGATGCGCTGGCCGATGTGAGCGGGCTCGCCGTTCACCGAGACGCGCCCGGCGATGATCAGCTCTTCCATGTCGCGGCGCGAGCCCATGCCCGCATCCGCGAGCACCTTGTGCAGCTTCGGCGCGTCGTCGTCCGGGCTCAGCACGCGCTTGGGCTGCTGGGCACGGCCGCGGCGCAACATCGGGGCGCGCACGCCCGGGCCCGCGCCGTTGTCGGCGTCGAATGCCGGCGAAGTCACGTAGAGGAAGAGGTCGTCCTGGCTGGCGTCGGCTGCGGGCGCCTGCTGGCCTTCGCCGCGAGCCGCGCCTCCTTGAGCCTTGCCGCGTTTTCCCGCGCCCTGTTGACGTTCGCCTTGGCGTTCGCCTTGGCGTTCGCCGCCGGCTGCGCTCTGGCGACGGCCCTGCTTCTTTGCACCAGAGTCCTTGCGCGGCGCGCGGGCGGCCGCGTCGCCTTCCTGCGGCGCTTGCATTCCGGTAGCCGGCGCGGCCGATACTTCAGCGCTCTCGGCGCCGCCCTCGGCGGCCTTGGCCTTCGCGCCGGCACGGCGGCGCGCGATCAGGCTGCGCGGCCCGCGGCGCAAGCCGCGGCGCGGACGCTCTTCGCCCTCGCCGCGCTGTGCTTCGCCGCCAGGGGCGTCGCCTTCGGCCTGCGAGGCGCGCGTTTCGTCGTCGCGCGCGGAGGACGCGCGACGCGCGGATTCGGACGCGTCGGTCGAATCGGTGTCGTGGATATCAGTCAAAACAACCTCAAAATGTCAGGTTGCGCGCCCGCTTGCGGGGCGCGTCAAAAATGCGTGTTGCTTCAGATGCCGCGTCGGGCGGCTTCATCGTCCGTCGTCGAGACGGGGTCGTCCTGCGCCGCGTTGCTGCGGTCTTCGTGTTCTTCGCCCGCTAGTTCAGGCGCATGCGCCGGCACGTCCGCACACTCGTGCGCGGCGTCCTGCGCGTGAGCATCCGGAGTCGCCCGGTGCTCCGTGAGGCCAGCTTCGTGGTATGCGGCGTCGCCTGCTGAATCCGATGCGACTTCAACGTTTTCGCCCGCATCTTGTTGCATCTCGCTTGCGTGCTGCATGGGCGTTTCGACGCCCGGCGTTTCGACGCCCAACGTTGCGTCGCCTGCCGGCGCAGGCGCATCTTCCGCGCCCGCGACTTCAGCAAGCTCCGCCGTCCCGGGCTGACCTTGCGCGACCAACTGCGCCACTTCGCTATCGGGAAACTCGATGGCGTGCTGGGCGAGCAATTGTTCGCCCAGCTGGCTCGACGGGTCGTCGAGCGGCGGCAATTCGTCGAGCGACTTCAGGCCGAGGTCGTCGAGAAACTCACGCGTCGTCGCATAGAGCGCCGGGCGCCCCGGCACGTCGCGATGACCAATCACTTCGATCCAGTTGCGGTCTTCGAGTTGCTTGACAACCTGCGTGTTGACCGTGACGCCGCGAATTTCCTCGATGTCGCCACGCGTGACCGGCTGCCGGTACGCGATGATCGCGAGCGTTTCGAGAACCGCACGCGAATAGCGCGGCGGTTTTTCGGGGTGAAGCCGGTCAAGATAAGTCCGCATGGCCGGCTTGCTCTGAAAGCGCCAGCCCGACGCGAGCCCCACCAGCTCGACGCCACGCCCGGACCATTCATGCCGCAGGTCTTCGAGCAGGTTGCGAACCGTGTCGGCCGAAATGTCGTCGGCAAACAGTTTGCGCAGTTCGCCGATCTTCAGCGGCTCCTGCGTGCAGATCAATGCAGTCTCGAGGACGATTTTCGCCTCTTGGGTATTCATGCAGCCAGGTCAGACCCTAAGTAAGGTAAATCAGGTTCAAGGAACCGGATCAGACAGACGAAAGACGATATGGAACTGGAGACGCGCTCGCCCGATTCTGATCGGTCATATTGATGGGAGCACGCACCGGGGGGCCGTCATACACAAACATCGACAGGCAAAGAGCCAGGCCCAGCCGGAGGGAGCCGCGAAATTCCCGTAAGGAATCGCTAGACTGAGCGCCATATTACGCAAAAACGCCGGGTGCGTAAAGACGCCTGCCCGCATGCGCGGCTACGCGCCGTCTGTCGTCGCACGGCGCCCGCGGGCATAGCCCTTCCATCCATGCGCGGCGCATCGGCGAGTGCACGGTGCGCTTGCCACGGCTCAATGCGCGCCGACCACCTCCAGGTAACGCGCGAGCCGTGCGACGCCCGCATCGAGCCGCGCCGGATCGCACGCATAACACCAGCGCACGAACCCTTCTCCCTGCGGCCCGAACGCGCTGCCCGGCGCCAGCCCGAGCCCCGCGTCCCGTACCAGCGCCTTGCACAGCTCGAGGCTTTTCTGCGCGCCCGGTAGCCGGAAGAAGAGATACATCGCGCCGTCTGGCGCCTTCACATCGACGCCCGGCAGCTTCGCGAGCGCCGCGGCGAGATGGTCGCGGGAGGCTCGCAAGTCGGTCACTAGCGCACGCGTGTACGGCTCGCCGCACTCGATCGCGGCGACGCCGGCCTGCTGCACGAACGAAGGCGCGCAGGAGGTGTTGTACTCGACCAGCTTGCCGAGGTCGTCTGTCAAGGTGCGCGGCACGACCATCCAGCCGAGCCGCCAGCCCGTCATGATCCAGGCCTTCGAAAACGAATTGACGCAGATTAGCCGCTCTTCGCGCGTGGCGATGTCGAGGAACGAGGGCGCGGCGCGCTCGCCCGCGTCGCCGTAGTAAAGGCGCTCATAGACTTCGTCGGCGACGATCCAGATGCCGTGGCGCCTGCAGTGTTCGAGCACCGCGCGTTGCTCGTCGCGCGTCATGACCCAACCGGTCGGGTTGTTCGGCGAGTTGATCATGACCAGACGCGTGTCGGGCGTGAGCGCGGCCAGCAGCCGGTCGAGATCGAGGGTCCAGCCGCGCTCGCCATAGCTGAGCGAGACAGTCTCGACCGTCGCGCCCAGGATTTTCGGAATCTCCACGAGATTCGGCCACAACGGCGTCACCGCCACCACGCGATCTCCGGGGTCCACCACCAGTTGCGCCGCCAGCATCAGCGCATTGACGCCGGCGCTCGTCACCGCGACGTTGTCCATCGGCGTCGCGCCGTGCAGCTCGCTCACGTAGCGCGCGAGCGACTCGCGCAGCGGGGCGATGCCGAGGTTGTGCGTATAGAAGGTATCGCCGCGCCCGAGCGCCCCGGCGGCAGCGTCGCGGATGAACGGCGGCGTCACGCGGTCGGACTCGCCGAACCAGAACGGCAGCACGTCGGGCACGCCGAACCCTGCGTTCGCCACTTCGCGGATCTGCGACGAGCGCAACGCACGCACCGCTTCGCGCGGGAGGGGGACGAGGGACGACAGGTCGGGATCGCGCATCGGAGTTCCTGGGTAACGCACAATGTGAGAAGACGTGCAGTGTAGCGCGCGCGCCGCGCAGCGAGGGCAAGCCACGCAAATGGCGCCGCGAGGGTGTTCAGCGCCGCGCGGCGGCCGGATCGGAAAGCTGCCGGATCAGCGACCACACCGCCTCGGCGGCTGGCGAGAGGGAGCGGTCGCGCCGCCGCACCAGCTCGACGGTGCGCTCGGCACGCGGCACGAGCGGCCTTGCGAGCAGCGACGCACCCGCCGGCACCGGCAGCGCTAGCCAGGGCAGCACGCTGATTCCCACGCCCGCCTCGACGAGCCCGAATACGGTGGCCGGATGCCCCAGCTCCTGCACCACGCGTACGCGCACACCGTGCTCACTCATCACGGCGTCGATAAGCGGACGGCTGCCCGAGGCGTAGTCCAGCATCACCAGTCGCTCGCCGTCCAGCTCCTTCCACGAAACCTCCTGGCTCAGCGCCAGCGCGTGGTCGCCGCGCACCACCACGCAGAACGAGTCCGTGGTCAAGCGTTCCGTTTCGAGATCGTCGGCAGTAAAGGGGCCGATAACGACGCCGAAGTCCACCTCCCCTGAGCGGATTTTGCGCACGACATCGGTCTGCACGTCGTCTCGTAACCCGAGCGTAACGTACGGAAACTGCCGGCCGCAGGCAGCCACGACCTGCGGCATCAGACGGCAGGCGACCGTGGGGCTCGCCGCCACGACCACGCGGCCGCGACGCTGCTCGCCTATCTCGCGAATTTCGCGCAAGGCGTCGTCGAGGTCGCTGAGCAGGCGCGGAATGCTTGCGATGAGATTCGCGCCGACATCGGTCAGTTGCACCTCGCGCGTGGTCCGGTCGACGAGCTTCACGCCGATTTCGGCTTCGAGCTCGCGAACACAGCGGCTCACCGCCGACTGAGTGAGCCCGATTTCATCCCCTGCCCGGCTAAAACTTTGCAGCCGCGCGACCTCGATGAACACCCGCAACTGCCGGAGGGTCACATTCATCCATTGACCTCATGAATCGTCCATTTTTATGCAATCTTATCCGGGATGCACACGGTTACACCTGGCGCGGCAGCGAAGACGCTTGTTCGCCGCAGTGCAGCAATGCGGCGCAACGCACGCAGGACGGGCCTCTTTGCACAAGATTGGTGATTCCACCGATTTTCTCGATAAGTGTTTTCGAGTCTTATACGCCCCTGGCAATCTCCCGCGCGGGCTTGGCGCGACGCGGCTTCAAGACGACAACGTACGTGCTGGCACGGTTTTCGCATTAAGGCACGCACAGGTTCGATGGACGTACCGGAAACAAGCAGTTCCGGGGCGATCCAGCCGGGCCCGCCTGGTACTCCGGCATCCGGCCGCGAGTCCATGAAGAGTGCGCAGCGCGGGGCAGCGCACCGGAGATAGCTTCGCTGAGGTGAAACATGATGCTGTTCGACGATTTGAGAGACAACGAATGGGCGCTGGTCGAGGCGTTGTTCTGTGCTGAACCGGCACGGAGCGAACGGCGCGGACGGCCTCGCGTCGAAGCGCGTGCAGTGGTCAACGCGGTGCTCTGGGTGCTTTCGACGGGTGAAGGCTGGTCCAAGCTGCCGGGACGCTACCCCTCGCCGCCGACGTGCCGCCGCCGCTTCGACGAGTGGCAGGCAGACGGCACGCTTGCGGAGATCGTCAAGCGACTGAGCTCGAACGGGCGCGAAATTTCGCTGCGCGGCCGTATCGGCGCAACGGCGACCAAGCCGCCCGCACCGCCCAGCCGCGACCGCCTGCGCGGCGCGTTCTGGACCAACCCGGAATCCTGGCGCGCACCGGTCAAGATGGCCTGAGCCACGTTCCATTTGCTTCACGCCGGGCGCCTCTTGCGCCCGGCGCGTTTTTTGCCCGCCTCGTGGCTCTTTCTCGGGCTCATTCCGAGACCCTTCCTCGCCCACCACTGACGCCGCCTTTCGCCGCGCCCAGTGACCCACCGGGCTTTCCGGGATACCCGTCTGCACGCGCCGTATATCTGCGCCCATCGAGACCGGGCGCCCCGGCACCGCTGCACCCGTAACAAAAACGGTCGGCGCAGTGCGATACATCTCTTTACGAATATTTACAGCATGCTTTCGCCCGCGACGCTAGCGTGGAAGCTACTCTATCAACGTCAAGAAATTGGATTGACGGGAACCCACCATGAAATCCATGAAGCTGCACATTCGGCGCGTCATGGTTTCGCTATCCGCCCTTGGCCTCTTGGCGCCTGCGGCGTCGTTCGTGTCGTTGAGCGCCGCGGCCCAGCAGTCGCACGAACCCACCCCTGCATGGTCGATGTCTCGCACCGGCACCCGGGCGCTGCCGCCCGCTGCACCCGACTCGCATGCTGCCAACCCGGCAGTCCCGCGCGGGGACCTGCGCGGCGACATTGCCAGCAATGCCCGCCGCAGTGCGCCGCCGCGGCAGGAGCCGGCGCAGCATCGCTGAACAGGCTGAGCGAAGTCATCGGGGGATGGTGGAACCGGCACAGGATCGCGGGCAAAGATCGCGGATAGAAGATGGACGGTTCGCTGATGACCCGCGCGAGGCGCGCCATATTCAGCGGACCACTGAGCTGCGGCTCAGCATATACCCTGCCCTGGGGAACCACCGCGCCTCACGTGCGGTCTACTCTTACGCCATCAAGCACAGCGTGGCAGCAGTAATTCCGGTAAGCCCGTATCTTTCGATGCGGGCTTTTTTTTGCGATTGATAAACGGAGGAGTTACTGGCTGGCCTCGAGGCCGGATTGGGGCACGCGTTCCGCGACATAGTCGGCCACGCGATGCGCGCTCCATTGCATCGTGCGCTCGTCGCGCGCGAGCCGCGCGAACTCAGCGCGGCCCCGATCGGTCAGCACCGCGATGTCGACGGGCGCATGAAAGCCCGGCGCCGGCGCGACGGTGCGCTGCCGGACGATGTCCATCATGCCGAGATCGCGCAAATACTGGAACACTTCAGGACGACGCGCCCACGGAACCTGCCGATACTGCACGCGCCGTAGCGCTTCGAGTACTGCCTCGTTGGAATACGTGGTCATGTCACTTCTTTCTTAAAATGCAGTCCTGCGATCGTTGTGCCTCGCATGAGCCGGCATCGGCCCCATACCGACGTGAACGCCGAAGCCTGTCCCGGCAGCTCACGGGCCCATCCGCGCGCCGTGCGGCGGCAGGGACTGCAGGTTATCCGGGCCCCCGTGAAAGCGGATTCGCCGCCTCCTGCGCGGCCAACACCACGCCACGCTCGCAGCGCACAGGTCGGTCGGACGCACATTTTCCCGAAAACAATACGTTACCTCATCCAAATTGATTCTAATCGTTTTGTTTGCGCTATTCATTGCGCTGGCCGTGGCGTGGCGAAACGCGCGCTGGCGCGTCGCAGCCAGCGCCGCCCTCCTGTTCTGGCTGCTCGCGGCAGGCTGGTTGTCCGGGGTACTTCTCGATCTGGCCCAGCCCCGGATATATCGCACTCCGTACGATCAGGCGACAGTCGGCCCCGTGAGCTTCGGCCCGCGCACCGCCATCGTCATGCTGGGCGGGGGCACGCAAGTTCGAAACGGCCGACTGGTTCCCGAGCGCGACGTCTATGCACGCATCGCGCTCGCCGCCGACCTGCACGCGCGGTGCGTGAGAGCGGGTGGCGTGTGCCGCGTAATCGTGAGCGGCGGCAATCCTCAGCATCACGCGAGCGCCGAAGCGGACAACTACGCGCCCTACCTGCTGCGCTCGGGGGTGCCGAGCGCCGATCTCGTGCTCGAAAACCGGAGCCTCACGACCTTTCAGAATGCGCGCAATGTCGCTCCCATCGTCCGGGCCTGGAACGGGGAAACGCTCCTGCTCGTGACGTCGTCCTACCAGATGCGCCGCGCAATGCTCGATTTCCAGCACTTCGGCATGAACCCGCTGCCCGCGGTATCCGATGTGCGCAGCGTGGAGCGTGGCCTGCTCCCACGCCCGGCCAATCTCAAGAGCGCCGAAACCGCACTGCACGAATTGATCGGGATTGCCCAGTTTTATGTCTATCGGATGATTGGCTGGTTCTAGCTGACCGCTACGCGAGCTGACGTGTAACCAGATGTAACTCCCGCGTGAACGATTTGCACGATGTCATCTGGAGCGAGTATTTGGTCGTTAGAATGAGGTGTCCATCCTGCTTGGACAGGTACCGGCTGGGTCCATAAACCGCTCCTTCGGAGGTAGAGATGAAAAAAACGTCCCTCGCAGTCCTGATTTCGTTTTCCGCATTGGCTGGCGGCGCCTACGCCCAGTCGGACACCGGCGTCACGATGAGCACCGATCAGGCCAAGGCCGACGACGTCCTGCAACGCGCGCAAGCCCTGCAGCAGCAGCAGGCGGCCCAGCCCGCGCAACCGGCGGAGCCGACGATGCATCACAAGTCGGGGCATCCGCATCACAAGAAGCCCGCCCAATCCCAATAAGGAAGGTGTCGCGCCGCACAGCTGCGCTGTCCAGGCCGGGCCGCGCAGAGAAGGCGGCACCGCACCAGTGCGCCCTTCCGGCCATGAAGCCGATGCCGGCCGTGCCGCCATCGGCTTTTTGTTGTCCGTGCCCTGCTGGAGCCGGCCACGCGTCGCGGGCATCGCGAGGTCGCGCCGGCTGCGCTCCCGCGCGGTATGCTAAAGTCGCGCCCTCGAAAAAAACGCCCGGTCGATATACCCCCGGCGAGATCCCACCCCTTGTGCGCCACGCGCGGAGAACCACAATGAGCAACATCCAGCTCGACATCGAATGGACCGAAGCGGCCTCACGCAAAATCGAAAAGTTGATGCCGCGCGGCGGCAACCAGGACGCGTATCTGGCGCTGCCCCCCATCGAATGCCTGCCGATGGAGGGCGATGTGCTGTTCCTCGGCCCTGCCGGCAAGCAGCAACCGTTCATCGTCGCGGAACGTCAATACCATCACGAAGGCGATGCTGACTGGACCATCATCCTGATTCTCGACGTTCCCAATACGGCGCACTGAGCGGCGCACCGGGCGCGGACTGAGCGGCGCACCGAGCGCCAACTCCGCGCCAAGTCGGCGCACCAGGCCCGCCGCCACGCGGGGGCCTGCGAAGGATGAAGCCGGCGCCGCTTCGCCCCTTTGCGATTGTTCCAGACAAACTTCCAGACAAACGGCCCTCCGCAGCATTCCCGGCTATCGGTTCAACGGGGCTTCCCCCAGGCACGAGCCTTCTCGCCGCTCTCTAGTCAGTCCGCACGCTTTCCATCAGAACACGGGCCACGCGAGCGCCTGTCCCACGAGCCAGGCTAGCGCTGGGACGACCGGCGCGCCGCTTGCGAAGTTCTGCTGGCCACATTTCGGCCTGTCGGACCAGCCACCGTTGACGGCCGCACCTCGCCGGCCGCACGCTAGCGGCCTCCCTATTCCAGAACGCGCCGCCGCGCGACCTTCAGTTCGCCTTGACGCGCTTTCGCATCGAGCCGGCGCAGCTTCGAAGCTCGGCTGGGACGCGTCGCCACGCGCGCCTTGCGCGTCACGCTCACGCTGTCGATGAGTTCCTCCAGACGCGCGAGCGCCGCCACCCGGTTCTGGTCCTGGGTGCGGTATTCCTGTGACTTGATGACCACGACGCCGTCCCTCGAAATCCGCCGGTCCGACAGCGCGAGCAGGCGCATCTTGAGCACTTCGGGCAGCGACGAGGCGCGGATGTCGAAGCGCAGATGAATCGCGCTCGATACCTTGTTCACGTTCTGGCCGCCCGCTCCCTGTGCGCGAACGGCTACCAGTTCGATTTCCTGCAAGGGGATGGGGGCACGTGCAGTCATGGGCGAATAGTGAAAAACAAGCCGCTTCGGGTGAGGCCAGCCACGCGGCAGTGTCGCACAGGACGGCGCAAGCGGCGAACCGGATCACCGGGGGCAAGCATAATGCCCACGCCCGTTGTGGCAGCCGGTTTGCGGCTGCGCGGCGCTTGCACCATACTTACGGCATTGCCTTCGGTGAACCTTCAGGAACACGCGTCCCATGAAGCTGCGTCCAGCCTTCGTCGCCGAACTGGCGGTCAACCTGCTCCTTCCCTGGGTCGCCTACCGTCTCGCCGAGCCGCACTGGGGCGAAGTCGGCGGCCTCGTTGCCTCGGCCGTGCCGCCGCTTGCCTGGAGCATCGTCGAGCTGGTGCGCTTTCGGCGCGTCGATGCGCTCTCGTCCGTCATCCTGCTCGGCATCCTGCTCTCGCTCCTCGCCGTGGCGTTCGGCGGCAGCCCGCGCGTGCTGTTGATGCGCGAGTGCCTCGCCTCGGGGGCGATCGGCGTCGCGTTCCTGCTTTCGCTGCTGGCGAAGCGCCCACTCGTGTTTTATCTCACGCGCGCCACCGTCGCGCGGGAAACACGCGAGGGCGTCGCACGGCTCGAGCAGCTCTGGAACGACAACGCGAGCTTTGCCGCGGCGATGCGCCTGCTCACCTTCGTCTGGGGCATGGGGCTGTGTCTCGACTCGGCGCTGCGCACTTATCTGGCAGCCACCTGGCCGGTCGAGCGCTTTCTCGTCGTTTCGCCGATCATCGGCTATGGTGTGTTCGGCGGTCTCATGGCCTGGACCTTCTGGTATCGCACGCGCATGCGGCGCATCCAGGGCACGCATGGCCTGCTCGGCGATACGGCGGCCAACGCGAGCCCGAACGCAACCACGCTCAGTGTGGATTGAGGCGCCAGGCTCAACCCGCCTCTGAGCCGCTTGCGCGCCTTTGTGCCCGGTTCATTGCGCGAGATCCGGCGGCGCGCAACCCGGCAGGCACCGACGGTCAGATCGTGCCCGAAATCAGTTAGACTCAGCGGCACAGTCCGCGGCGTACCGTCCGCTTTCGAACTTCCCGGCAGTCGATGCGCTACTCCGTAGAAATCAGGAAATTCCTATATAGCCAGTACTTTTACGGCGGCCTGCGCATCGCGATCGGCATCTCGCTTCCCGCCGTGCTGTCCCTGTTCGTCTTTCATCAGAGCGAGCTCGGCTTCACCATCTCGACCGGCGCGCTCGGCGCCTGCGTGGTCGACATGCCGGGGCCGCTCAAGTACAAGCGCAACGAGATGCTCGCGTGCAGCGTAATCGGGTTTCTCTCCGCTTACGCCACGGGCCTCGCCACGTTCAGCCCGATCGCATTGTGGTCCACGGTCGTGCCGCTCACCTTCGTGCTTTCGCTGATCGTGGTTTACGGCAACCGCTGGCCGCAAATCAGCTTCGCCACCCTCTTCATGATGGTGATGACGCTCGAAGAGCACTTCACGCCGCACCTCGCGCTCGTCAATGCGTTGTGGATCCTGCTGGGCGGCCTCTGGTACACGGTGTGGTCCACCTTTATTAGCCACCTGATGCTGGATCGCATCGAGCAACAGGCGCTCGCCGAAAGCGTGTTCGCCTGTGCCGATTATCTGCTCGCGCGCGCCCAGTTCTTCGACCTCGACAATGACCTCGACGAGTGCTATCGCAACCTCGTCGCCAAACAGATCGCGGCCGTCGAGCGCCAGGACGCGGCGCGCGACATCGTGCTGCGCAATCTGCCCAGGCTCAGGGCCGGCAAGATCGATGCGCGGCGCGCGATGCACTTCAATCTCTTCATCAACACGGTCGATCTGCACGAGCTGTTCGTGGGCGCGCACACCGACTACCCGCTCGTGCGCAACACCTTCGGCGGATCGGACCTGCTCGTGTTCTATCGTGACCTGATCCGCAAGGCCGCCGCCGATCTCGAAGACATCGGACTCGCGGTGCTGCAGAACGAGCCGCCGCGCGCAAGCGTGAACGTAAAGGCGGAGCTGCGCGCCATCGAATACGAGCTCGACCTGTTGAAGAAGCGCGATCTGGCCGCCACCGACCCGGAAGCCTACGCGGCGATCTCGGCCTCGTTCCGCCGCATCTGGAGCGCGACGCGCCTGATCGACCGTATGCGCCGCAGCCTCGCGAGCGAAGTGCCGACGACCGAAACCGAACTGCGCATCGACGAGGCGCTCACACGCTTCGTGACGAACCGCCGCGTGTCCTGGCTGCAGATCTTCTCGAATCTCACGATGGCTTCGCCCAGCTTTCGCCACGCGCTTCGCGTGACGATCGCCGTGGCCGTCGGCTTTTGGCTCGGGCGGCTCCTGCCGCTCACCAACGCCTACTGGATCGTGATGACGAGCATCATCATCCTGAAGCCTGGCTACTCGCTCACGCGCCAGCGCAACGCGCAGCGTATCGTCGGCACGCTGATCGGGTGCATCGCGAGCATTGCGCTGATCCTGCTCGTGAAGCAGCCGCTCGTGCTGCTCGTCTCGATGTTCGCGGCCATGGTGATGAGCTACAGCCTGCTGCTTTTCAACTACACGGCGAGCGTAGTGTTCACGTCGGCCTACGTCCTCCTGATGTTCCACCTGCTCGCGCCGGGCAGCATGCGGATCATCGGCGAGCGCGCGATCGACACGATGGTGGGCTGCATGATCGCCATCGCCACGAGCCATCTGTTCCCGTACTGGGAATACCGGCTGATGGGC
The DNA here is from genome assembly GCF_038900695.1 of Paraburkholderia sp. JHI2823. Taxonomy (NCBI): domain Bacteria; kingdom Pseudomonadati; phylum Pseudomonadota; class Betaproteobacteria; order Burkholderiales; family Burkholderiaceae; genus Paraburkholderia; species Paraburkholderia sp. JHI2823. The sequence goes on from NZ_JAYMRY010000027.1 coordinate 36,065, forward strand.
AAGCTCGTGCACGACATGATTGCCGCGACGCGCAGCTATCTCGAGGCGAGCTGGTGGTGGAGCGGTCGCACCGCCGCGCCCCAGCCGGCGTTTGCGGGAACCTACCCAGGGGATGCAACGGAGGCCGACGTCAGCGCCTTCGCAAGCGCGAACGCGTCGCCCGTGGCAGGCTCCGCAGCGAACGCGAGCGACATGGCGAACCGATTGGCGACCAGCGTGGAAAGCGCGATGGCGAGTGCCTCGGCAAGCGCCGCCAGCGTGATTGGCGAACCCATCGCCGTCGCGACTGCTACGCTCGATGGCTCGCCAACGGTGGGTGCCGCCGGCTCGCCGGTTGCCGCGGTGGGCACAAAAGTGGGCACGAAAGCCGCCGCACAGGCCGCTCAGTCAAACGCAGGCGCCGCAGCTGCCGCGCCGTCGCTCGCGCGCGATTTTCGCTATCGGCTCGCGCGAAAGAACGTGCACGTGGCGTTTGCGAATCTCGGCCAGGCGTTCCAGCGCATGATGCTCGAACCGAAGGCCGCGCAGAAGTTCGTGCCCGAGCTCAACGACCTGCTCGTGCGCAGCCACGTGCTCGCTTCCCAGATCACGGCCATTGCGCCGCCGCTTCGCAGCCTGTCGCGGCCCGACCAGCCGGAACTCAAGCTCGACGCGCTCGAGCGCGCCCTTTCCTGCGTGCGCGAGAACCTCGTCGCGGCGGAAGCGGGCATCGCATCACCCGCCGATCAAACGGAGATCACAAAGCAGCTCACGCGCGAACTCGATGCGATGGTGGTGGAAGCCGAGCGCACGCTCGGCGCCTCAGCGGATCTTCCGCAGGAACTCAAGCTGCTCGCACACCAGTGCAAGCAGATGATCGCCGCGTCGTGGCTCATCCGCAAAGACGCGAGCATCATCCGGCTACCTGAAGAATAAGGAATCCAGCGTGCGGCGCGAGCCCGGCGTCAGGGCATCACTGCGCCGAGCCGCCCTGCGAGGCGGCCGTGCTCGCGATCGCCTTGGCACTGGCCGCGCCCGCGCCGCTGGTCTCATCGTATTCGCGCTTGCTCTTCAGCGCGTTGAACAGCACGGCGCCGATCACGAACAGCACCACCGCCACGATGAAAACGGCAACGCCAACGGTCGGGTTCTTCTTGCGCGGTGGGTTCATCGGTCGTGCCCAGCCTCGAAGCGGGTGTGAGGAACGGGCATTCTACTTCGCCATCCTTTACAGGCGGCCTGCACCGCGAGCGTTGCGCTATGCGCCGCTGCGCACCGGCAGCGCGGTCGAATACTTGATCTGCTCCATCGCGAAGCTGGAACTCACATCGAACAACGGCACCGCGCGAATGAGCTGCTTGTAGACCCGGTCGAAATCGTCGATGTCGGACACCACGACACGCAAGAGGTAATCGGTCTCCCCGCTCATGCGGTAGGCCTCGACGATCTCGGGAATGTCCTGCACCGCGCGCGTGAAGGTCTGCGCCCACGCCTCGGTGTGCTGGTTCGTGCGCACGGCGACGAACACCGTCGTTCCCACACCCAGTTTGCGCGGATCGCACAGCGCGACCTGCGCGCGGATCACACCGGTTTCCTTCAGGCGCTGCACGCGCTTCCAGCAAGGCGTTTGCGAGAGATTGACCCGCTGCGCCAATTCGGCGACCGGCATGGTGGCGTCCTGCTGCAACAGCTCCACCAGCTTTCTATCGATGAGATCCATTTATGCGCTCCCCGAAGCATAGAAATTTATTCTACACGACCGGGAGACCGCAGAAGGAAGACCGGGCATTCAGCCGCGGCTGTGCGCCGTGGGAATCTGCGGCGGCGCGCCTTCCGGGCCGGCGGTGGGGGGCGGCGCGGGCCGCGGCTCATGCGACGCATCGCGCACGTCGGCGCCGCCCACCCGTTCGTGCGGCGTATGCGCATGGCCATGCATCGCGCGCCCGTCCGCGTCGTGCGCGTGCCCGGCTTCGCCGCCGCGCGACGACATGTGGAGCTGCATCTGCGGCACGGGCATGTCGATGCCGGCTTCGTCCATGTGGCGCTTGAGCCGCGCATTGAAGGCGCGCGCCACGCTCCACTGCTGCAGCGGGCGCGTCTTGATCTGTCCTTTGACCACCATCCAGTTCGGATCGAAACGGTCGAGTCCCCAGACTTCCACGGGCCCGAGTATTTCGCGGCGATAGCGGAAATCAGCCACCAGCTCGGCCCCCGTTTCACGAATGATGCGGGTGACCGTATCGAGATCGACCGAGAACGGCACGCGCACCTCGAACACGGCAAAAGCGAAATCGCGTGAGAGGTTCTTCACGATCTTGATCTGCGAGAACGGAATGGCGTGGATCGCGCCCTGCCCGTCGCGCAGCCGCACGGTGCGGATCGACAGATGCTCGACCGTGCCCGCGTGACCGTTGTCGATATCGATCCAGTCACCGACCGAGATCGTCTCCTCGATGATGATGAAAAGGCCCGTGATGAGGTCGGCGACGAGCGACTGCGCGCCAAAGCCGATGGCGAGGCCGATCACGCCGGCGCCCGCCAGCAGCGGCGTGACGTTGATGCCGAGATTCGCGGCGGTGGCAATGCCGGTGATCGTGAGGATCGATACGAGCACGGCATTGCGCACCAGCGGCAGCATGGTGCGCGCGCGCGTGCTCGGCGCGCGGCCCTTCGCACGCGGGCCGCTCGGATTGAGCGCCTCGAGTATCGCGGTGTCCAGCAGGATCCAGACGAGCCACGCGAGGAACACGGTCGTCACGATCGCGAAAAGGGCGTGCGCGATGCCGCGGGCGGCGACGCTCGCTTCGATGATCGCCGCGAGCGAAATATCCCAGAGTCGCGCGCACGATTCGAAATACGCAAGCCAGATGAACACCACGAGCAGCGTGCCGGCGAAGCGCAGCAGCCGCCGCAGATACGGCGAGCGCCGGCGCACGCGAGCCGGAGCCGGACGCGTGATGCGGAAAACGACCGCCGAGAGGAAGAACGCGAGCACGAGCAGCAGCGCCGTCACCACAGAAATCTGCAGCACGTCGTCGCGAGCGCCGATGCCGCCGAACGTGGCGACGATCGAGGCGGCGGCGAGCAGCAGCATGGGCAGTTGCCAGAGCGAGGCGAGCACGTCGAGCACTTCGGTCCACGCCTTGTGGCCGTGTCTGAGCGTGTAGCTGCGGTTGCGGATCAGATGCGCGACCGGCCGCCGGAAGCCAATGGCGAATGCGGCTGTGAGCACGGCAGCCACCATGTTCGCCGCGGTGCTCACCAGGGCGGCCAGGTTCACGCCCAGCTGTTGCGCGACTTCGAAATTGGTCGCGGCGTCGCCGAGCGCGGCGAGCACGCCGATCGCGAAGAGGAGCCGGCGCGAGCGCGCGATCAGCACGCGCACGGCCGCGCGACGGTGCCCCGCGCCGAACAGCGAAAACATGATGAGGCAGATCGACGAGAACACCGCGCCCGCGACGATCGCATAGGCGATCACGAGGGCGAGCGTGCGCCCGAGCGCCTCGGGCATTGCGCGTTCGACCACCAGCGCGCCCACGAACGCCACGATCCATGGCGCCGCGCGATGCACGACAAAGATTATGAGATCGATGGTGCGCGGGTCGGGCCGCAGACCCGTTTCGACATCGAAGCGCCTGAGCAGACGCCGCTCGAGCCAGCGCAGCACCGCCGCGCACGCGCCCCAGCCGGCGAGCATCGCGAACAGATCGAAAACGATGCGGCCGGGGCTTTCCCCCTCCCTGCCGGCGGCGATGAGATAGAGCTCGTTGCCGGCCGCCCTGAAGCGCCCGGCCCAGTAGTGAAGCGGGCTGCGGCCGCGGCGCGCGTCGGCCTCGACCGAAGCGAGGCCCGAGGCAATCGCGCCAAGCAGCCCCGAGTTCCCTGCCACGCCCGAAGCGGGTGCGGGCGCCGCTTTGTCCGACGCGCTGCGCAGTTTTTTGAGTTGATTCACGAGTGCCGTACGCTGGCGCTCGTTGTCGAGCGTGGAGATGACGCTGTCGAGCGAACGCGTGAACTCGGCCTGGCTGGCCGGCGACGGCGCCGAAGCCGCCTCGGCCGCCGAGGCGCCCGAGGCGGTGGCCGGCGCGCCGGTAATAATGCTTTTGAGCACCGGCAGCACGGGCGCGGGCGCGCCTTGTGCGGCCGCCGGTAGCGGCGCGGCAAGATAAATGGCAAGCGAGGCCAGGAGTATCAGTGCGCGCATCAGCAGGCGCGCCTGCGCGGCGCGGGAAAGTGGTGCACGATCCGCCGCACCGAAGCGCATGCGCGACGGCCCGGCGCCCGCGCCATCGCGTCCGATGCAGCAATTCATGGCGGAGGGGCAAAAAAAGGACGTTCCAGTTTAGCCGCACTCCGCCTGCGCGCGCCTCGCGCGTGCGTAACAGTTTGTCAGCGAGTTTGTCAGTGGAATTGCCGCCGCCCCCTCCCGCTCAATAAGCGACCGTTGCGATCTGACGAATGAAGCGCCCCTGCTCGAGCTCGTCGACGAAGGCAATCGCGTAATCCTCGGCTGAAATGCGGCTCTCGCCCTTCGCATCGGCGATCAGCGCGCCGGCGCCGGTGCGGAATGCGCCCTTGCGTTCACCGGGTGCAATGATCGCTGCCGGCGCAAAGAACGTCCAGTCGATGTCGGTGACGGTGCGGTAGTAGCCGAGCGCCTCGCGGTGCGCGAGCGCGATCGCCTTGTAGGCGTCGGGGAAGCCGTCGGCATCGACGAGCTGCTTGCCAGGCGCGACTTCCAGCGAGCCCGCGCCACCCACCACCACGAGGCGCTTGAGCCCCGCCGCGCGCACGCCTTCCACGAGTGCGCGGCTCGCGGCCAGCAGATCGCCGAGGTTCGCCCCGGGCGGAGCGTAGGCGCTCGCAACCACGTCATGGCCGCGCACTGCGGCGCCGACGCTCGCCGCGTCGAGCACATCGGCCTTCGCGGCGTGGATGTTCGGTTCCGCTGCGACGCGCTCCGGCTGGCGCACCAGCGCGCTCACCTGGTGCCCGCGGCGTGCCGCTTCGGCGGCAATGCGCGAACCGACCATGCCGGTTGCGCCAAAGAGTGCGATTTTCAGTGACTTGCTCATGAATTGACTCCTGTTGTCCGTGTTGAGGCCATCAAATTGTAACCATAATAGTTACATTTTAGGGTCGAAAAAACGGGGCTCTGCCCCGGGGATGCATGTTGCATACGTCGTCCGCAACACGTCTTTTTTGGCGCGCTTGCGGCTCACGCACGCCGCGCTCGCGTTCGTTCAAGCCTGCGCTCGCTGCGCACCATGTCGTCGACCACGTCCGCGAGCGTGCGCGTGGCAAGCGACGCCTCCATCGCGCGCTGCGCGTCGTCGATCACGCCGCGCAGCGTCTGCTGGATATGCCGCCCGACCATGCAGTCCGGATTCGGCTCCTCGCGGTGCATGGCGAACAACTGCGCATCGTCTACCGCGCGGTAGACGTCGAGCAGCGTGATCGCCTGCGGCTCGCGCGCCAGCAGCGCGCCGCCGCCCGCCCCCAGTTGCGACGCCGTGAGACCCGCGCTGGCGAGCATCGACAACAACCGGCGGATCAGCGCGGGATTCGTGTTCACACTGCCCGCAATGATCTCCGACGACAGCGGCACACCCTCCTGCTGCGAGAGCAACGCGAGCACGTGAACGGCGAACGCAAAACGGCTACTCGTATTCACGGCGAACCTGCCACGTCTGAACGGCGCGAATGTCCCAAAGCCAGCGCGCCAAAAAGTGTAATCATCTTAATTACATTAATTCGCGACGTCAACCCGCGGGGACTGGCAAGCCCACCTGGGACATCCGCCAGCGCGCCTCGGCTTCGCGTCACTGAGATGCATCCGATGCCGGCTGTGGCGCCGATGCGGCCGCTGTGGCGTTGCTCGCCCACCGCTGCAGCGAATGCCCCGCGCTCGTCAAGCCCGTGCCGGTGGCCGCGGCGGCTTGCCCGAGCAACGCATGCGCCGCGCTCGCCGCGCCACGCAACTGCGCTTGCGCCGACGAAGCCAGCTCGGCCGTGGACGCGCTCGCCGCCACGCCTTGCGAGGCCACCGAATCGAGTTTCTGTTGCGCCGCGCCGAGCTGCTGGTTCACATAGCTCGCCGCCTTGTCGAGCGATTGCGCGGCCTGCTGCGCGGCCTGTTTGGCGGCATCCTGCGTGGCCTGCTTCATGGCGTCGGCAGACTGCTTGCTCAAGTCGGGCGCGGACGCATCGTGCTTGTTGCAGCCCGCCGCGAGCGCCGCGCAGACGATCAAGGGTGCAAGCGCGAGCCGTTGTGGGGAAACCTTCGAAACCATGGTCATCCTGAGAAGTTCGCCGCGTGAAGCGGCTTGCATAGATGAAAACGCGGCAATGATACGCCGTCGCGCCATACCCGTTCTGACGAAATCAGCGAAAAGCCCGCGCGTTCGAAAACGGGCCGCGACAGCGCGCTCGCGTCGGCGCTCAGCACGCTCGAGCGCGCCGCGCGCGCAAGCGCTTCGAGCCGCGCGAGCAACGCCGTCGCGAGGCCGCGGCGCGACCACGCCGGCGCCACGTAGAGCATCTCGACGTGATCGAGCGGAAAGAGCTGCCCGAACGCGACAGCCTCGGCACCGCATTGCGCGACGATCGTCGCGCCGCGGGCGAGCCGCGCGTCGAAATCCGCGAGATCCTCGGCGGCCGCGGCCCAGGCCGCGCGCTGCGCCGTATCGTAGTGCGAGGCAGCGAGCAGGGTCACGGACGCGCGAAACAGGGCGGCCAGCGCAGCCGCGTCGCGGCCCGGCGCGTAGCGCCGCAAGTCGATGGATGCCCGCGCGTCGCCCGCACAGGCATGCTTTGCAAAATCGTCAAACATGTTGGAGTAGACTGCGTTGACGCACGATCCGTTCCACCGTCCACTCCCGGAGACACCCGATGGCCGTCAAGAAGATCCTGTTCCTCACCGGCGATTTCGCCGAAGACTATGAAACGATGGTGCCCTTCCAGGCGCTGCAGGCCGTCGGCCATCGCGTCGACGCCGTGTGCCCCGGCAAGAAGGCCGGCGAGCGCGTGAAAACTGCGATCCACGACTTCGAAGGCGATCAGACCTATACCGAAAAGCCCGGCCACCAGTTCGCACTCAACGCGACCTTCGACGAAATCGACGTTGCCAGCTACGACGCGCTCGCCATCGCCGGAGGCCGCGCCCCCGAATACCTGCGCCTCAATCCCAAGGTCATCGATCTGGTGCGTCACTTCGCAGAGGCGAACAAGCCCATTGCGGCCATTTGCCATGCCGCGCAACTGCTTGCTGCGGCCGAGGTGATACGTGGCAAGCGCATCTCCGCCTATCCGGCCTGCGCGCCCGAGGTGCGGCTTGCGGGCGGCGAATACGCCGACATCGCGATCGACAGCGCCGTGACCGATGCGCCGTTCGTCACGGCGCCCGCGTGGCCCGCCCATCCCGAGTGGCTGCGGCAATTCCTCGCGCTGCTCGGTACGCGCATCGAACCGTGAGCGAACGCGTGCGCCTGTCTTGCACGAGGCACCGCGCGCGGAGTTGTCGATTCGGAATGGTCTGATTTCAATGCACTCCGCCGCTGGCCAGAATAACGGCCAGTTATGCGGAGTGCGTGTCGTGAATCTAACTGACTGGCTAGTGATACTCGCGATCGCCTTGGCGGCGATCCTCTTTTTCTGCTCGCGCGGCAGGCGCAAAGGCAGTTTGACCGACCGCACGCGCCATGCACACGGCACGCGCCTTCTCCTCCAGGCAGCGTTTGCGTTGTGGGCCGCGCTGGTCATGCTCGATCGCAGCTTCGTCACGCCGCTCGGCGTGGCGTTCGGTCACGCCGTCAGCGCTCACACGATGCTGGCCACCGCGCTGGCGCTCGCGGCCATGGGCGGCATCTGGTCGTTTCGCGCAAGCCGCCTGCTCAAGCCACGGCGCATTTTCGGCGCTTGCTGAACGCGAATCACGCGCGCCTTGCGACGCTTGTTCACCGGGGGGCTTGCCACGCTGCGGCGGTCGCGATCCGCAGCAAACGCGCGAGGACGCTCATCGATCAAGCGCCGGTGGGTGGTCTCAAGGGCGTCGCAGGCAGCGTCCGCCGATCGTTTCGAACACTGCCTTTCCCTCCGCCCGCTCCTTCGCTCGAGCCAGATCCAGCCAACCCGCCCGTCGCCCCTTGCGGGCGCTCCGCGCGCTCCAGCGCGCTGATGATCTGTTCCGCGTCGCCGGGCAACGGCGGCGCGGACGCAAGCGCGTCGGGCAGCGATAGATAGAACGTCGTGCCCTCGCCTTCCGTCGATTCCACCCATACGCGTCCGCCGTGCCGCTCCACCACACGGCGCACGAGCGCGAGCCCGATGCCCTCGCCCGGCGCCACGTTGCCGTGCATGCGCTGGAACGCCTGAAAGAGCCGCGGCAAGCCCACCTCGGGAATGCCGAGCCCGTTATCGCGCACATAGAAGATCTGTAGCGACTCGACGCCGGGCGGCGCGCTCGCCGTGCCGATCTCGACGCGGCCGTCGCGCGCCGGGTCGAGATAGTTGAGCGCGTTGCCGATCAGGTTCGCAAACACCTGCTCGAGCGCAGTCGGGTCACCCCATACGTCGGGCAGCGGATGCACGTTCACCTGCGCGCCGCGCGCGCGGATCGAGCCGTGCATGGCGTCGACCACACGCTGCACCAGTTCCTGCACGCTCACGCGCTGGCGCTGGTACTCCACGCGCCCCACGCGTGCGAGCCGCAAAAGCGCGTCGATGATGTGCGATGCGCGCAACACCGCCGTCTGCAGATAGCGCAGCGCTTCGCCGATGTCCTCGTCGATGGTCCGCTCGATACGGTCGCGCGCCTCGGGGCCGAGCGAAGAACTCGCGAGGCGCTCGCGCAGGTCGTCGCAAGCGTGTTCGAGCTCGCGCGAAAAGCCCTGGAGGTTCACGAGCGGCGCGCGCAAATCGTGCGATACGCCGTGGATGAACATCTCGTTTTCCTGGGTCTGCTGACGCAGCGTTTCGTTGATGCGCGCGAGCTGGTCGGCACGCCGCGCGAGGTCGGCCTGAAACCCGAGGCGCAGCCTCTCCGCTTCGATCAGGCGCTGACTGATCTGGTGCAGCGTCAGATCGAGTTCGGCGATCTCGTCGTTGCCCGCCGTGAGCGGCGCGAGCGGCTCGTTCGCGGCAAGCCGGTTCGCATTGTCGGAAAGCGTATCGAGCCGCCCGCGCACACCGCGCGTGAACACCCAGACGGACAGCGCGACCAGCAAGATCGAGCCGATCACGGCGGTCATCGCGAGGGTTTGCTGCTGGGCGCGCGCGGCTTCGGCCGCTGAAACACGCATCACGTCGAGGCGGCGTTCTTCGGTCTGGAACGAAACGATCTGCGCGCGCACGCGGTCCAGGACGTCCGCGGCCATGAGCGCGCGAAAGCGATCGGCGAGATCGGCGCGGCGGCCCGATCGCAGCAGATCCTGCACACGGTCGGACCACTGGCGATAATTCTGCACGGCGTGGCGCATCTGCCCAGCGCGCTCGACCTGCGAGGGGTTGTCGGAAACGAGATCGACGAGGCTGTCGATGCGCCGATCGACGTCCATCCACAGGGAAACGGGCGTGGCGTAGGTGGTGTCGTTGGCGGCCACGGCGCCGCGCAGCTTGACGGACTCCACCAGCACCGGCTCCAGCACGCGCGAAGCCTGGGCGAGCACGGCCTGGCTGTGCTGGCCCCAGCGCTCGGCGTCGGCGGCGTCAGCCTGTGCCTTCACAATGGCCGACAGCAAGCTCAATTCGAAGACGGCGGGAATCGCGATCAGCAGAAGGCCTTTGGTCGTGAGGCGCATTGCGTGGCGGGTACGGGGCGACCGGACGCGCGTAAGGTGAGGGTCCGGCCATTATGTCGGCGTTTGCGCCCCATGTGCGTCCGCTTCGCGAAACCCGGCGCCATGCGTGGAATTCGCGCCACGTCGCTGGACGAAAACACGCGCGGACTTTGTCCGGCAATACGCCGCGCAAATATTTCGATCACCCAACAACTCGCTGATTCAGAAAGCAAAATCGAATTTATCGCCCTGTCCTGGAGCGCGGTTTCACCATAGTTGCGCGCAACGCACGCAGGGCGCCACGCTGTGGTGCACGGGATTTGGAACGCCGACATGCCGTTCACCGGCTCAGTGCTTCAGAGTGTCCGCCCGTTTCCCGCTTCGGTGCAAGGCCGCACCGGTTTAACCGTCGTACCGCACTGTGTTCACCAATTTGGCGCCGAAGCTGGCCCATATCTTGCTGACAATGCGCCCATTTTGGGCAAATTGGGCAAGCAGATGGACACTCTCAAAACCGGCACCGATACGCTGTTTCTGCTGCTAGGCGCCGCCATGGTGCTCGCGATGCATGCGGGGTTCGCGTTTCTCGAACTCGGCACCGTGCGCAAGAAGAACCAGGTCAACGCACTCGTGAAGATCCTCGTCGACTTCTCCATTTCGACGATCGCCTACTTCTTCATCGGCTATACGCTCGCCTACGGCGTGCAGTTCTTCTCGCATGCCGACGTGCTCGCCGAGCACAACGGCTATCAACTCGTGCGCTTCTTCTTCCTGCTCACCTTCGCGGCGGCGATTCCGGCCATCGTGTCGGGGGGCATTGCGGAGCGCTCGAAGTTCAATCCGCAACTCTTCGCGACCTTCGTGATCGTCGGTTTCATCTATCCGTTTTTCGAGGGCATGGTGTGGAACAACCGCCTCGGTTTCGAAGACGCCATGACGCACGTCTTCGGCGTGCCGTTCCATGACTTCGCGGGCTCCGTGGTCGTGCACGCGTTCGGCGGCTGGATCGCGCTGCCCGCGGTGCTGCTGCTCGGGCCGCGCCACGGCCGCTACACGCGCGACGGGCGCATCGCCGCGCATCCGCCTTCGAACATTCCATTTCTCGCGCTCGGCGCGTGGGTGCTCGCGGTGGGCTGGTTCGGCTTCAACGTGATGAGCGCCCAGACCATCGACAAGATTAGCGGCCTCGTTGCCGTCAATTCGCTGATGGCGATGGTGGGCGGCACGCTCGCCGCCTGGTTCGCGGGCCGCAACGATCCTGGCTTCACGTACAACGGGCCGCTCGCGGGCCTCGTGGCCGTGTGCGCGGGCTCGGACATCATGCATCCGCTCGGCGCGCTCGTGACGGGCGCCGTGGCCGGCGCGCTGTTCGTCTACATGTTCACCTGCGTGCAGAACCGCTGGCGCATCGACGACGTGCTCGGCGTGTGGCCGCTGCACGGCCTGTGCGGCGCGTGGGGCGGCATTGCCGCTGGCATCTTCGGCGCGCGCTGGCTCGGCGGCATCGGCGGCGTTTCGCTCGGCGCGCAGATCGTCGGCACGATTGCGGGCATCGTGATCGCCTTCCTGGGAGGACTCGTGGTCTACGGCGTCCTGCGCAAGTTCGTTGGACTGCGCGTGGATCGCGAGCAGGAATTCAACGGCACCGACCTCTCGATCCACAAGATCACGGCCACGCCGGAACGCGAAACGGTTGCCTGACCCCGCGCGCAGCGCTGGGGCCGCCCGGCACCCGCGCTGCGACGCATCGACGGCTCGTCAAAGCTGCCCCATTCCGCCAGCGACGATCACCTCGGTACCGATCATGAAAGCCGACTCGGCCGCGCTCAGATGCAGCACGGTCGAGGCAATTTCCTCGGGCGTCGCGAAGCGCTTGAGCGGCACCAGCGCGCGGATCGACTCCTCGGCTGCCGCGAGCGCGGCGGCGTCCATGCCGAACTTGTTGTAGAGCGGCGTCTTCACGGGCCCCGGGCTCACCACGTTCACGCGGATGCCGCGCGGCAGCAGCTCGGCGGAGAGCGTCTTCGCCAACGAGATCAGCGCGGCCTTGCTCGCTGCATAGACCGACGAAGTGGGCATGCCGATATGCGCGTTGATCGAGCCGTTGAGCACGATGGCCGCACCGTCGTTGAGCACCGGCAGCAGCGACTGGATCTGGAAATACGCGCCCTTGACGTTGGTGTCGAACGTGACATCCCAGAGCGCTTCGTCCACCTGCTCGAACGGCGCGAGCTTCGCCACGCCCGCATTGATGAAGACGGCGTCGAGCCGCAGACCCGCGTCGCGCACGGCGGCGGCGAGTTCGCGCGCGCCGCTGACCGAGGACGCGTCGTTGCGCCAGGCGTGCGCATCGGGCCCGAGTGCGCGCCTGGCGGCTTCGAGCCCAGCCTCATCGCGGCCGGTGACGATCACGCGCGCCCCTTCGGCTGCGTAGGCTTGCGCGGCGGCGAGGCCGATCCCGCTGGAGCCGCCGGTGACGAGGGCAGTCTTGTTTGCGAAGCGCTTCATGACATTCTCCTTGAAGGGGGATCGTCTCGATCGGTGACGGTGATGCCATCTTGCCTGCCGGCACGCGGACTGCCGCACGACTCGCCTGCCGCGAACCTTCGAGCGCTTCGAACGTTTGGGCTGTGCTGAATGCCCCGCCTCGGTCACGGCAACGCTATCGCTGGGGCAATCACGAGATGGTACGGCAGAAACGGGGTGGGAGTCGGGACACGTGACACGGCTTGCCTCACGCGGGGGATTGCTGGATGCGCCGCTCCCCGATCGGCCCGTTGCGGGCACAAAAAAAAGCGCCACGTTTGCACGTGGCGCCTTAAAAGTTCTAGCCATTCCGAGGGCCGTGCTAGAACCTGAGAGCCGGTATTCGGGCTGCTCGGCGCGCCTTCGGAAAAAATTACGCAGCGTATGCGCAAAACTTTGCGCAATCTATGCGTATTGCATACCCGAGAGCGCATTAAAACCCGCAAATTGCGGGTTGAGATCACAGCGCCGAAAGTGGCTCCCATTTTTTACCTACGTGCTGACTAAGTCAAGCAAAATCTCGCCAAAATACGCGAATCATCAAGCATCTGACATCCGCTGCAGGTATCAATCTGCTCAAGTGCCCGGTGGTTTTTTCGGGCAACATCGTCCTCCGCAGCCGCGCGCGACCGTTCCTCACACGGCTTGCAAAGCACCGCGCAGTCGCCGGCGAAACCGGCGGCGCTTTGCGCCTGCAGCGCGCCTGACAGCGCTCCTTACGAAAATCCCGAAACGGCGGTTACACCCGTAACGTCTCGAAAGAATCGGCACTGGACTCTGATGAACGGGGCAACGTAGCATCATGCTTTTCGGCGGCAGGGCCTTGCGCGCCGCGCCGGCCTTGCCGGCTGGCCACGGGCTGCGGGTCCACGAACCGCCACGCCGGCCAACGTCCGCACCGCCAGCCAGCCGCCACTGTAGCCACCCATGGGCGCGGCATTCGGGGCTGCCCCGCTGCGGCACCTGACAATCTCGCCTGAGTGCGACATACGTCGTGGCATCGGCGCACGCGCCACGCGCCCGCTGCGCCGCCTCCGTGCGCCTCGCTGCCTGCAACACGTAGTCGGCTCCCCCGGGAGCCTTCGAGAACCCGTTACCGAACTGACCGATGGATCAACACAAGCGCCCCGATTCCCCCCGTCGAGAAACGCCGCCGCAATCTTCCGCTCAGTCTTCCGCTCCGTCCCCTGCCTCCGACAGCCCATCCGCTCCCGTCGCCGCAAGGCGAGGCAAGGGCAAATTCATCGCGCTCGGCGTGGTCATCGTGATCGCCGGTCTCGTGCTCGCACGCTGGCAACCGTGGAACAAGGCGCTCTCGGGCGGCAACGCCGCGCCCGCGAGGGCGCGCGCGCGCATCGCGGAGGTCCGGGCGCGATGGCCAACTTGCCGCAGCCGGTCAGCGTGGCCACGGCCAGGGCCGGCGACATGCCCATCGTCATCACCGCGCTCGGCACGGTCACACCGCTCGCCAGCGTCACGGTGCGCACGCAACTATCGGGCACGCTGCAGAGCGTCTACTTCGAAGAAGGCCAGATGGTGAAAAAGGGCGACGTGCTCGCGCAGATCGACCCGCGCCCCTACCAGATCTCGCTCGCCAACGCCGAAGGCCAGCTCGCGCGTGACCAGGCGCTGCTCGCCACGGCACGCCTCGACCTCAAGCGCTACCAGACGCTGCTCTCGCAGGACTCCATCGCGAGCCAGCAGGTCGACACGCAGGCGTCGCTCGTCAGGCAGTACGAGGGCACCGTCAAGTCGGACCAGGCCAACGTCGACACCTACAAGCTCGACCTCACCTATGCGCGCATCACGGCGCCGGTGTCGGGCCGCGTGGGCCTGCGACAGGTCGATCCGGGCAACTACGTCACGCCGAGCGACACGAACGGCATCGTCGTGCTCACGCAGATCGAGCCGATCAGCGTGGTCTTCACGACGTCGGAGGACAACCTGCCCTCCATCACGAAGCAGTTGCGCGCAGGCAATAAGATGCCGGTCACGGCCTACGACCGCAGCAACACCACGATGCTGGAACGCGGCTCGCTCGATACCCTCGACAACCAGATCGACACGACGACCGGCACGGTCAAGCTGCGCGCGAGCTTCGTGAACCACGAGCAAGCGCTCTTCCCGAACCAGTTCGTCAATGCGCGTCTGCTAGTCGATACGATCCACGATGCTGTGATCGTGCCCACGTCGGCCGTGCTCAATGGCTCGCAGGGGCAGTACGTCTATGTCGCGAAGCCCGATAACACGGTGAGCGTGCGGCTCGTGAAGGTCGGGCTGGTCGACGCCGAACGCACCAGCATCGCGTCGGGCCTCGGCGTAGGCGAGCGCGTGGTCACCGACGGCTCCGACCGTCTGCGCGAAGGCGCGAAGATCTCGATTCCCGCCGAGCACCCGCAGCACGCCACGGGAGCATCGGGTGCATCGGCGGCGAAAGGCGCGTCGTGGGCCGGCGCGGCCTCGGGCGCGCGCCATGGTCACCGTCACGCTGCGCAGACGCAAGCCCAGTAAGCCAGCATGAATCCCTCCCGCGCCTTTATCCTGCGGCCCGTCGGCACGGCGCTGCTCATGGCGGCGATCATGCTGGTCGGCCTCGTCTCGCTGCGCTTTCTGCCGCTTTCCGCCCTGCCCGAAGTCGATTACCCGACCATCCAGGTGCAGACTTTCTATCCGGGCGCGAGCCCGGACGTGATGACGTCTTCCGTGACGGCGCCCCTCGAGCGCCAGTTCGGGCAGATGCCGTCGCTCAACCAGATGTCGTCGCAAAGCTCGGCGGGCTCTTCGGTCATCACGCTGCAGTTCAGCCTCGACCTGCCGCTCGACGTGGCCGAACAGGAAGTGCAGGCCGCCATCAACGCGGCCGGCAACCTGCTGCCCTCGGACCTGCCCGCGCCGCCGATCTACGCCAAGGTCAACCCCGCCGACGCGCCGATCCTCACGCTCGCGATCACCTCGAAAACGCTGCCGCTCACGCAGATCCAGGATCTCGCCGATACCCGCCTCGCGCAGAAGATCTCGCAGGTGGCGGGCGTGGGTCTCGTGAGCCTCTCGGGCGGCCAGCGCCCCGCCGTGCGCATTCAGGCGAACCCGCGCGCGCTCGCGGCCTACGGCCTGAACCTCGACGACTTGCGCACGAGCATCTCGAACCTGAACGTCAACACGCCGAAGGGCAATTTCGACGGCCCCACGCGCGCTTACACGATCAACGCGAACGACCAGCTGACCGACGCCGACGCGTACAAGAGCGCCGTCATCGCTTACCGCAACGGCCGCCCCGTCATGCTCACTGATGTCGCGAACATCGTGCAGGGCGCGGAGAACACCAGGCTCGGCGCGTGGGCGAACGGCACGCCCGCGATCATCCTGAACGTGCAGCGCCAGCCGGGGGCGAACGTCATCCAGGTGGTGGACAGCATCAAGGCGCTGCTGCCGCGATTGCAGGAAGCGCTGCCCTCCTCGCTCGACGTGCAGATCGTCACCGACCGCACCACGACGATCCGCGCCTCCGTGCGCGACGTGCAGTTCGAGCTCTTGATGTCGGTGGTGCTCGTCGTGCTGGTGATGTACCTGTTCCTCGCAAACATCTACGCCACGATCATTCCGAGCCTTTCGGTGCCGCTCTCGCTCATCGGCACGCTCGCCGTCATGTACCTGTGCGGTTTCTCGCTCGACAATCTCTCGCTCATGGCGCTCACCATCGCGACCGGCTTCGTCGTGGACGACGCCATCGTCATGATCGAGAACATCGCGCGCTACGTGGAGGACGGCGACACGCCGCTCGAAGCCGCGCTCAAGGGTTCGAAGCAGATCGGCTTCACGATCATCTCGCTCACGGTGTCGCTCATCGCCGTGCTGATCCCGCTGCTCTTCATGGGCGACGTGGTGGGCCGCCTCTTCCATGAATTCGCCATCACGCTCGCGGTGACGATCGTGATCTCGGCCATCGTCTCGCTCACGCTCGTGCCGATGATGTGCGCGAAGATGCTGCGCCACACGCCGCCGCCCGAAAGTCATCGCTTCGAGGCGCGCGTGCACGCGTTCTTCGACTACGTGATCGGCCGTTACGGCGTGGCGCTCGAATGGGTGCTCGCGCGCCAGCGCCTCACGATGATCGTGTTCCTCGTCACGCTCGTGCTCACCGGCATGCTCTACGTGATCGTGCCCAAGGGCTTCTTCCCCGTGCAGGACACGGGCGTGATCCAGGCCATCACGCAGATGCCGCAGTCGGTCTCGTATGCGTCGATGGCGCAACGCCAGCAGGCGCTCGCCGCCGGGATCCTGAAGAACGAGAACGTCGAGAGCCTCACCTCGTTCATCGGCGTGGACGGCACCAACATCACGCTCAATAGCGGGCGCATGCTCATCAACCTGAAACCGCGCGACGACCGCAGCGAGACGGCGAGCGAGATCATCCGCGAGCTGCAAAAGAGCGTGGCCCATGTGCCCGGCGCGACGCTATACATGCAGCCCGTGCAGGATCTGACGATCGACTCGACGGTGAGCCCCACGCAGTACCAGTTCATGCTCACCACCCCCAACATCCAGGACTTCACGATCTGGGTGCCGAAGCTCGTGCAACGCCTGCAGCAACTGCCCGAACTCGCCGATGTCGCGACCGACCTGCAGGACCAGGGCAGCTCCGTGTACGTCGAGATCGACCGCGCGAGCGCGGCGCGCTATGGCATCACGCCCGCGACCGTCGACAACGCGCTTTACGACGCCTACGGCCAGCGCATCATCTCGACGATCTTCACGCAGTCGAACCAGTACCGCGTGATTCTCGAAGCGGACCCGGTCATGCAGCACTACACCGACGCACTGAATTCGATCTATCTGCCCTCTGCCACCTCGACCACGGGCCAGGTGCCGCTCTCCGCCATCGCGAAGTTCCACGAGCGCCCGGCACCGCTGCTCGTCTCGCACCTCTCGCAGTTCCCGGCCACGACGGTCTCGTTCAATCTCGCGCCGGGCTCGTCGCTCGGTGCGGCGGTCAAGGCGATCCAGCAGGCGGAAAAGGACATCGGCCTGCCGGCCTCGTTCCAGACGCGCTTCCAGGGCGCGGCGCTCGCGTTCCAGGCGTCGCTCGCCAACGAGCTGTTCCTGATCCTCGCGGCCATCGTCACGATGTATATCGTGCTCGGCGTGCTCTACGAGAGCTTCGTGCATCCCGTCACGATTCTCTCGACCCTGCCCTCGGCCGGAATCGGCGCGCTGCTCGCGCTCCTCATGACCGGGCACGATCTCGACATCATCGGCATCATCGGCATCGTGCTGCTCATCGGCATCGTGAAGAAGAACGCGATCATGATGATCGACTTCGCGCTCGAAGCCGAGCGTCAGGAAGGCAAGCCGCCGCGCGAGGCGATCTACCAGGCGTGCCTGCTGCGCTTCCGGCCGATCATGATGACGACGATGGCGGCCCTGCTGGGCGCGATGCCGCTGATTCTCGGCTACGGCGCGGGCAGCGAGCTGCGGCGTCCGCTCGGCATCGCGATCGCGGGCGGCCTGATCGTGAGCCAGGCGCTCACGCTCTTCACGACGCCCGTGATCTACCTCGTGTTCGATCGCCTCGCGCAGCGTCTGCGCGAGCGCTTCGGCGGCAGCTCGCACCGCGCGCCGAACTCGTCCACGCAGAGCTGACGCGATGAACCTCTCGCGCCCGTTCATCTCGCGCCCCGTCGCGACCACGCTGCTCGCGATCGGCATTGCGCTGGCCGGTCTCTTCGCGTTCACGAAGCTGCCGGTCGCGCCCTTGCCGCAAGTGGACTTCCCGACCATCTCTGTGCAGGCCACGCTGCCAGGCGCGAGTCCCGAAACCGTGGCGACCAGCGTGGCGAGCCCGCTGGAGCGCCACCTGGGCTCGATCGCCGACGTCACGGAAATGACCTCGCAAAGCTCGGTGGGCAGCACGCGCATCACGCTGCAGTTCGGCCTGAACCGCGATATCGACGGCGCCGCGCGCGACGTGCAGGCGGCGATCAACGCGGCGCGCGCCGACCTGCCCACGAGCCTGCGGCAGAACCCGACCTATCACAAGGTCAATCCCGCCGACGCGCCCATCCTGATTCTCGCGCTCACCTCGCCCACGCTGAGCGCGGGCCAGCTCTACGACTCGGCGGCCACGGTGCTGCAGCAGTCGCTCTCGCAGGTGGACGGCGTTGGCGAAGTCGACGTGAGCGGCTCGGCGAATCCGGCCGTGCGCGTGGAACTGGAGCCGCACGCGCTCTTTCACTACGGCATCGGCCTCGAAGACGTGCGCGCGGCGCTCGCCTCCGCGAACGCCAACAGCCCGAAGGGCGACATCGAGTTCGGCCCGCAGCGCTTCCAGCTCTACACCAACGACCAGGCGAGCAACGCGAGCCAGTACAAGGACCTCGTGATCGCCTACCGCAACGGCGCGGGCGTGAAGCTCTCGGACGTGAGCGAAGTCGTCGATTCGGTGGAAGATCTGCGCAACATCGGCCTCGCCAATGGCAAGCGCTCGGTGCTCGTGATCCTCTACCGGCAGCCGGGCGCGAACATCATCGAGACCGTGGACCGCGTGATCGCGATGCTGCCGCAACTGAAGGCCTCGCTGCCCGCCAACGTCGAGGTGACGCCCACCTCCGACCGCTCGGTCACGATCCGCTCGTCGCTCAAGGACACCGAGCACACGCTCATCATCGCCGTGGCGCTCGTCGTGATGGTGGTGTTCCTGTTCCTGCGCAACTGGCGCGCGACGCTCATTCCGAGCGTGGCCGTGCCCATCTCGATCATCGGCACCTTCGCGGCCATGTACCTGATGGGCTTCTCGCTCGACAATCTCTCGCTGATGGCGCTCACCATCGCGACGGGCTTCGTCGTCGACGACGCCATCGTCGTGCTCGAGAACATCTCGCGCCACATCGAAAACGGCGTGCCGCGCATGAAGGCCGCGCTGCTCGGCGCGCGCGAGGTGGGCTTCACCGTGCTCTCGATCAGCGTGTCGCTCGTCGCGGTGTTCCTGCCCATCCTGCTGATGGGCGGCATCGTCGGGCGCCTGTTCCGCGAGTTCGCGCTCACGCTGTCGCTCGCCATTGCGGTGTCGCTGGCCGTCTCGCTCACGCTCACGCCGATGATGTGCTCGCGCCTGCTCCAGGAGGCGCATGAAAAGAAGGAAGAAGGCCGCTTCGCGCAGTGGCTCGAACGCGGCTTCCTGCGCCTGCAGCACGGCTACGAGCGCACGCTCGGCTGGGCGCTCGCGCATCCGTTCATCATCCTGCTCACGCTCATCGCGACCATTGCGCTGAACGTCGCGCTCTACGTGATCGTGCCCAAGGGATTCTTCCCGCAGCAGGACACGGGGCGGCTGATCGGCGGCATTCAGGCCGACCAGTCGACCTCGTTCCAGGCGATGAAGGTGAAGTTCGCGGAGATGATGCGCATCGTGCAGGCCAACCCGGCCGTCGACTCGGTGGCGGGTTTCTCGGGCGGGCGCGCAACCAACTCGGGCTTCATGTTCATCTCGCTCAAGCCCAAGGGCGAGCGCAAGATGTCCGCCGACGAGGTGATCGCGCAACTGCGTGGGCCGCTCTCGAACGTGGCGGGCGCCCGCACCTTCCTGCAGGCCGTGCAGGACATCCGCGTGGGCGGCCGCCAATCGAATGCTCAGTACCAGTTCACGCTGCTTGCGGACAACACCGCGGACCTCTACAAGTGGGGGCCGAAGCTCACCGAGGCGCTGCAGGCCCGCCCCGAACTCGCCGACGTGAACTCGGACCAGCAGCAAGGCGGCCTCGAATCGATGATCGACATCGACCGCGCGAGCGCCGCGCGGCTGAAGATCACGCCCTCGCAGATCGACAACACGCTTTACGACGCGTTCGGCCAGCGCCAGGTGTCGACGATCTACAACCCGCTCAACCAGTACCACGTGGTGATGGAAGTCGCGCCGAAGTACTGGCAGAGCCCGACCATGCTCGACGACGTGTGGATCAGCACCTCGGGCGGCACGGCAAGCGGCGCGCAGAGCACCAACGCGACGGCGGGCACTGTGACGGGCCCCGCCACGGCTTCGACGGGCGGCACGGCTGCCACGACTGCATCGAGCGCCGCGACCCTGGCCGCGGACTCCGCGCGCAATCTGGCGACCAACTCGCTCGCCGCCAGCGGCAAGTCGGGCGCGTCGTCGGGCGCGGCCGTCTCAACGTCGAAGGAGACCATGGTGCCGCTCTCGGCGATTGCCAGGTTCGGGCCGGGTACCACGCCGCTTTCGGTGAATCACCAGAGCCAGTTCGTCGCCTCGACGATCTCGTTCAACCTGCCGCCCGGCAAGTCGCTCTCCGACGCCACCAAGGCTATATACGACACGATGGCGCGCATCGGCATGCCCGCGACGATCCACGGCAGCTTCCAGGGCACCGCGCAGGCGTTCCAGCAGTCGCTCGCCAACCAGCCGCTCCTGATCCTCGCGGCGCTGGCAGCGGTGTATATCGTGCTGGGCATTCTTTATGAGAGCTATATCCACCCGCTCACGATCCTCTCGACGCTGCCCTCCGCGGGCGTGGGCGCCCTGCTCGCGTTGCTGATCTTCAAGACGGAGTTCAGCATCATCGCGCTGATCGGCGTGATTCTGCTGATCGGGATCGTGAAGAAGAACGCGATCATGATGGTCGATTTCGCGATCGATGCCTCGCGCCAGGGCCTGAGTTCGCGCGATGCGATTTATCAGGCGTGCCTCCTGCGCTTCCGCCCGATCATGATGACGACCTGCGCGGCGCTGCTGGGCGCGCTGCCGCTCGCGTTCGGTCGCGGCGAAGGCGCCGAGCTGCGCGCGCCGCTCGGCATCTCGATCGTGGGTGGCCTGATCGTGAGCCAGATGCTCACGCTCTATACGACGCCGGTCGTCTACCTGTACATGGACAGGCTGCGTGTGTGGTGGGATGCGAAGCGCGGACGCAGCACGCCAGCGGCGGCGGCTGAATAAGCGGTTGAACGAGCGGTCGAACAAGCGGCGGCGTTGTTGCACCGGAAAGCGGCTAAAGCGTGGCTTTAGCCGCTTTCCTCATGCTTGCCTCATGCCCTGGCGCGGCGCGCTCCGCGCAAATGCGCCGGCAGGCAGCGCACGATCACATGCAGCGCGAGCGGCACGATGATGCCGTCGTCCACGACACCGGCGAGCGGCATCGCGATATTGAACGGATCGAGCGCGTAAAGCGCGAGCAGCGCCGTGGCGGGCAGCAGCCATACCGGGCGCTCCGGCTGGCGCAGCGCGTGCCATAGCACACGCGCATCGCCCTTCACCACGCTCCATAGCAACGCCATGCGTTTCATCTGCGTCCTCCTTGCGGCTCGCGCCGCCTCAATGCTGCTCGTGGCCAGGCGCGTCCGAGCGTGACGTCCTGATCACGAGCCCGTCGGGCGAGAAATGGGCGTCGAACATGCCGTCGCCGGCCACGCCGCCTTCCGCCCAGTGCCAGCTCCAGACTTCCTCGTGGCTCAGCGCATACTTTGCCACCGTTGCCGGCTTGCCGAGCAGGCGCCGCACTTCGTCCTCCGTCATGCCCGGCACGACCCGCGCGATGTTCTGCGCGGTGAGCGCCTGGGTCATCGCGACGAGCTTGCCGTTTGCGTCGAAGTCGAGCATCCACGTGGTGAGACCATTCGGCCCCCGCGGATATTCGAGGCGCTGTGCGCCGTCGTCGTCCTCCCAGACCATTTCGGGCTTGCCCGCCTGGCGGCGCACGTCTTCCACCGTCGAAACGCCAATTATGAGGCCGCCGAACGCCATCGAGTCGGGTTTGATCGCGTTGAGCGCGTCGGCGACCTTTTGCTGGTCGCATGCCGCGAGCAACGTGGTGCAGACCGCGATCAGCGCCGCGGTGATCCAGGGTTTTCGTGACATATTCGATTCGCGTTGCCGGGACACGGATCGCCGCGAGGCCCGCGCGCCGGCCGGCCTCGCGTTGATCGTGGTTGCCGGCTATTGCTGCGGATGCTGCGCGGCCCATGCCTTCAAGGCGCGCAATGTGTTCTCGACGTGCTGGTCGGGCGAGAGACTCGTGTATTCGTAGATGATCTTGCCGTCCGGCGCGATCACATAGGAAACGCGCCTGGCCATCGCTTCGTGCATGGGCATCGAAGCGTCGTACGACTTGATGATCTTCGAGTTTTCGTCGGCGGCCACCGGGAACTTGCTGCGGCACTCGCTCACCGAGAACTTCGTGAGCGTGTCGATATTGTCGTGCGAAACGCCGATCACGGTCGCCCCGTACTTCCTGTACTCATCGACCGCATCGGCGAATTCGTGCGCCTCGATCGTGCAGCCTTTCGTGAACGCGGCCGGATAGAAGTAGACGACCACCGGCCCCTTCTTCAGCTCGGAAGCGAGCGAATACGTATAGGTCTTGCCGCCCAGCGATGCCTGGGTCGTGAAATCGGGCGCGGGATCGCCCGGCTTGAGCGTTGCGTGTGCAGACAGCGTGAAGAGCGTGAGCCCGGCGCAGACGAGCGCCGCAGCTGCCGCCGCAAGGAACCTCGGTTTCATGTCGAATGCCCTCGAGTGGGAATCACCACGCCGGCGCGCGTCTTACCCGCGATTGGCCGGTTCTCGCCTGGATTTGCCAGTTGCGCCCGGTTTTGCTGATTACGCAATAGCACGTGTGACGGCGCGCTCGCGACGATGCCGACATTGGACCACACAATCCCCGCGCTCGCAGCGCGCCCCGCGCTTTGCAACTGACTTTCAGCCGTCCGCGTACGCCGTGAACCAAGCGCCGGCCCACAGGTTGAGTTCGGCGAGCAGCGGCGGCGTGAGGGCGCTGAAGATGCCGCCCGCGCCGCTCGCGAGACGCTGCGCGCCGCCGTGGTCGCCGCGCTCTGCCTCGGTCGCGATGCGCAGCAGCGTGCCGAGCTCGCCGCGCTGGCCATCCACCGCCTCCACGATTTCGCGTGCGAGACCGAGACGATCGAGCGTGTGCTCGGGCGTCGACCCCACGAGCACGTGCACGAGCGAGAAGATCCCGGTCATGAAGGCGGCGTCGGCGAATTCTGGATCCTGCGGCTTAAGGCTGCGCGCGGCCAGCTCCATGAAGTGCGAGCGCGTGCCCGCGAGCTGGACGAGCGGGTCCGAACCCCAGGGCAAGTCGCGCCCGCTGGCGTACAGCAGCAGTTGCGCCCAGCGCGCGATCTGACGCGTGCCGGCCGCGAGCACCGCCTCGCGGAGCGACGCGATCGGCCGCCCGGGCGAATACGCGCTCGAATTGACGAGACGCAATAGCTGCACCACCACGGCAGGGTGGCTGCGCAATTCGCGTTCCAGTTCGGCCGTGCCGACGTCGTTCGCCACCAGGGCGAGCAGGCGCACGAGCGCGAGGCGCGAAGCGCGCACGTGGGGCGCGCGCAGGACTTGCGGGCGGGCGAAGAAGTAGCCCTGGAACAGTTCGAAGCCGAGCGACGACGCCAGCTCGAAATCCTCGCCCGTCTCCACCTTTTCGGCGATGAGTGTCTTGCCATGCGCGGCGAGATGCGCGACCAGCCCGGGCAGCGCCGCGCGCTCGGTCTGCAGCAGATCGACCTTGACGATGTCCGCATAGGGCAGCGCGCGCAGCAGGTTCTCCGTGATTTCGCTCACGTCGTCGAAGGCAATGCGGTAGCCGGCGCGACGCAGCTGCGCGAGCCGTTCCAGCACGGCGGCATCGAAGCTCACATGCTCGAGCACCTCCAGCACGAAGCGGCTCGGGGGCAGCAAATGCACGATGTCGTCGAAGAGCAGCTCGCGGCTGATGTTGACGTAGCCGTAGTGGCGCCCAAGCACCGCAGGCACGCCGAGCTGGCCGATCGCACGCGTCATCACCTGGGCCGTGGCGAGCGCGTCGTCATCGACATCGGCGCGGTTGTGCGCGCCGCCGCGAAAAAGCAGCTCGTAGGCGTTGAGTGCGCCGTTGCGATCGAGGATGGGCTGCCGCCCGAGATACACGAACGGCTGGCCGACGCCCGATGTTGCAGCCTGCGCCGGCTGGCGAGGGTGCGCCCCGGGCGCGCCGACGGACTGGGCGTCGCGCTGCGAACCGGATGCCCCAGGTGCTCCAGGTGCCCCAGGTTCAAGCGCGAGTTGTGAAACTGACGACATGGATGGCGCGGGACCAGGTGTGCCCCTGCCCGCATCGCCTTGCGCGGCCTCGCTTGCCGCCGCGGCGAACGCTGACGATGAATCGGACATGCGGGTGACTCGTACAGATGTAATGAACCGGTAATGGCCGGCAAGACGGGCGCTCCACCAGCGCCGACCCGTCGCGCATGGCGAACGGCGTCTCGACCGGCGCAACTTTAACCGAAACTGGACGCCGCCGCAGTGATCGCCGGTCACGTTTGTGTGCCGGGCGCTTTTTCGGCCGCCGCCGCTAAAGATTTCGCCCGGGAGGTCGATAACTCCTTCTGATGGGCGGCTTTAGCCGGAGGCGAGAACCGGCCGCTGTGCCAGATGCACGGCGTTCCGCGGCGCACGCGGCGCGGCAAGGACGCCTGAGACCAACAAAGGGTTGCCAGCGACACACATGGAAGCGAACAGGATCACCGCGCCCCGCCAGGGCTGGTTGCGCACGGTCGTTGACCGGCTATACGCGCTTGCCGGCCTCAGAGGCGTTGCCGGCGACCCGCCCATACCCGTGGCATCGCACGAAGCGCACGACGAAGCCGCCGCGCCGCTCGTGCCCGCTTCGCCCGCCATCGCGGCGTCCGACTACGCGGACGCCATCTCGCTCTCGTTCGAGAGCACGGCAGCTGCGGTGGACTTCCTCGTTCACGTGGACGCCCATCTCCATTTTCTCTACGTTTCCGACGCGAGCCTGCGCTTCGCCGGCTATCACCGCGAATTCCTGCTCGGCGCGACGCTCGCCGACATCGTCACACCCGGCGATCACGAGCGGCTCGCGGCGCTGTTCGCACGCGCCGCGCACAGCGGCGCCGTGGAGAAGGAAACGGTCGAAATCGTCAAGGCGCTCACCTACCCGCTTCCCGTCGAGCTGCGCGTGCAGCGCGCCCAGTACGGCGAGACGGCCGGTTTCGCCGTCGCGGGCTTCGATGTTTCCGCCTGGCAAGGCACCGAGGCCGCGCTCACGCACGCGCTCCATCACGACCCGCTCACCGGCCTGCCCAACCAGACCGCGCTCGCCCCGGCGCTGCAGCGCGCCCAGGCCGACGCGGACCACTTCGGTGTGCCGGCGGCGCTCCTGCTGCTCGACCTCGACGACTATCAGCGCGTGAACCGGGCGCTGGGCTACGACGCCGGCGACGAGCTGCTGCGCGAGACCGCGCGGCGCCTCACGCATCTCGCGCTGCAGGGAGAAATGATCGCGCGCATCGGCAGCGACGAGTTCGCGATCCTGATCGCGCCGCAACGGCACACCGCGCCCGGCGATGTGCGCGCCGCCGCCGAGGCGCTCGGCCGGCGTCTGCTCACCGCGATCCTCCAGCCCTACGCGTTTCGCAACCAGCCCGTGCATCTCTCGGCGAGCATCGGCATTGCGTTCCATCCGGACCAGCGCCCGCGCGCATCCGCCGCAAGCGGGACCGAAACCAGCGCCGACGCCACGCCGCTCATTCGCCGCGCGGATCAGGCGCTCCAGCAGGCCAAAGCCATTGGCGGCAACACGCTGACGCTGCACGTGCCCGACGACGATCCGACCGACGCCCTGCGCCTGAAGCTGGAGTCCGATCTCTACGACGGCGTGCGCAACGGCGAGTTCTCGCTGCACTTCCAGCCCATCACGAGCAGCGCGTCGCGCGGCGTCGTCGGCGTGGAGGCGTTGATCCGCTGGCAACATCCATTGCACGGCCTCGTGCCGCCATCAACGTTTATTCCCCTTGCGGAATCCGTCGGCCTGATTAATTATCTCGGCAACTGGGTTTTGAAGGCTGCGTGCATGCAACTGACCCAATGGGACGAGCAAGGCATCGAGCTGCAGTACGTCGCGGTCAATGTCTCGCCCCAGCAGTTCCGCAATCCGCGCTTCAGGGAAAGTGTCGAGGAAGCGATCGAGCTCACCGGGGTCGACCCGCGCCGGCTCGTGTTCGAGATCACCGAAAGCCTGCTGATGCACGATCCGCACCACGCGAAGGTGCTGCTCGAAGAGCTGACCTCGCTTGGCATTCGCTTCGCGGTGGACGACTTCGGCACCGGCTATTCGAGTCTTGCGTACCTGCAGCGCTTCCCGCTTTCGAAGCTGAAGATCGATCGAAGCTTCGTCGAGAACCTCATCACCTCGCGCAACGATCAGGCGATCGTGAACGCCGTGGTGGGGCTCGCGCGTACGCTCGATCTCGAACTGGTGGCCGAGGGCGTGGAAACGGAAGCGCAGCGCGATCTGCTCACGGACATGGGTTGCGAGCACATCCAGGGTTGGCTCGTCTGCAAGGCGCTCCCTTCGGAAGAATTGCAGCAGCGCTTCGTTTCGGGCGCGCTGCACGTGCACGAGGTGCAATGATGCGGGCATCGCAAACAGCAGGGCTTTCGCGAAATTGACATGGTTCAGATGGTAAAGGCCGTCCTGCTCGACCGCTTGTGGGCCCGCATGAATGAACGCGGGGACTTCCCCTTGCTGTCGCAATCGCTGCGCACCACGGTCGCGGCGATGACGAACGACGACTACGATTTCAGTGCGCTCGTGAAGGTCGTGCTCTCGGATTTCGCGCTCACGCAGAAAGTGCTGCGGCTCGCGAATTCGGCCATGTACCTGGCGTTCGGCGGCAACATCACGACCGTCACGCGCGCCTTGATGGTGCTCGGCATGGACGCGGTCGGCCATCTCGTCGTCGGCCTGAAGATCGTCGATCACTTCCATCACAGCGCGCCGCGCCGCATCGACGCAAAGCTCGAACTGAACCGCACGATGCTTTCGGGCTGCGTGGCGCGCAAGCTCACCGAGCGCGGCGACCTGCGCGCGGGCGAAGAGGCCGTGGTCTGCACGCTCATGCGCCAGGTGGGCAAGCTGCTCGTGGTGTTCTATCTCGAACCCGAGTGGGACCAGATCCGCCGTGAGATCGAAGAAGGCACGAGCGACGACGACGCCTGCCTCGGCGTGCTCGGGGTAACCTTCGAAGAGCTCGGCCTCGAAGCCGCCGCGCGCTGGCGCCTTCCCGAGACGATCCGTTCCGGCATGCGCCAGTACGATCCGGCCGACAAAGAGCCACGCGACGTGCAGTGGCTGCGCGCCATCACCAACTACTCGACCGAAGTGGCGCGCGTGCTGACCACGGCGGGCCTCACGGAGGAAATGCGCGAGACGCATATCGCGGAACTGGCGCAGCACTATGGCCGCGCGCTGTCGACGGACCCGGAGGTGCTCGTGCAGATGAGTCTCGCGCTCGCACGCGAGGAAGCCGAAGACGGCGTGATGCGCGAGATCGTCGAATTGCGCGCCAATGCCGACGCCATTGCGCGCGAAGCGCTCGACCCCGAGGCGCGCATCGCGGCGGGCGTTCAAGACCTGCGCGCGCTGCCCCCCGACAGCCCGCTCGACACCGCCCTCACGCTCGCGACCGAAACCGTGCTCGCGGGCCTCGGCTTCGCGCGAACCGTGGTGTTCGTGAGGCACGGCGCGAACATGTTCGAGGCGAAGCATGGCTTCGGCCCGCACATAAGCGAAGTGCTGCCGAGGCTCTCGTTCTCCGCCGCGTTCCAGCCCGACGTGTTTCATCTCGCGATCGCGAACAAGGTCGGCATTTTCATCGAGAACGCGCGCGACGCGAAGATCCTCGCGCGCCTGCCTGGCTGGTATCGTTCGAGCTTCGACGACGCGCGCGCGTTCGTCCTGCTGCCCGTGGGCGCCCCGGGCGTTGCGCCGGTCGGGCTGATGTACGGCGACTGGCTCGTGAACCAGGAGCCGCGCCGCATCTCGCAAAAAGAGATGAGCGCGTTGAACGACCTCGCGCAGCAGCTTGCGCGGTTCTTCACGCAAGTTCCACAGACCGCCTGAGTCCCTGAGGAAACGGCGCCGCTTCGCTTGCGGCGCCCGCTTCCGCTCATCAATCCTCGATACGCTCCAGACCTTCGTCTTCGGCATCGCGGCCGGCCGTGCCCGCCCATTCGGCCGCAGCGAGCGCCATGGCCGCGACCGTCGGGGCGTCCAGCGGCGCCAGTGACTCGCACAGCGCGTCCACACTCGCCCAGTTGCCTCGCTCGAGCGCCTCGGACAGATCGAGCAGCCTGCCGAGCACGCCCTCGCGCTCGACGATCGCCGTGCGGATCGGCCGCGCGAGCGTGAGCACTTCGAGCGTGCTTTCGAGCGAGCCGCCGAACACCGCATCGACGAACGAGAACACGCCGACGAGAAACGCCGCGTCTTCCTCTTCGAGATGCGCCTTCTCGAGCTGCGTCACGGCGATTTCCATGAATCGCGCGCGCGTTGCCACCAGTTGCAGCAATGGGTCGTCTTCGGCGGCGATCTTGCGGCCGTCCGCGTAGAGCAGCAGCTGGGTCCAGCGCGCGATGGCGTTGGTGCCCGTCGCGTTGATGGCCTCGCGCAGCGTCGTTACCTTGCGGCCGATGTTCATGCTGCCCGAGTTGGCGAGCCGCATCAGGTGCATCACGAGCACGGGATTGAGCTTGAGTTCCGCCTCCAGTTGCGCGACGGTGGGCTCGGCGGCCAGCAGATGCAGCAGATTCAGCAGCGCCTGGCGCGGCGCGCTGGAGCGCCGCGCGCCGCCGTGCGGTTTCGCGAAGAAATAGCCCTGGAAACGGTCGAAGCCGAGATCGTGCGCGCGCTGATAGTCTTCCTGGGTCTCGACGCCCATCGCCACGAGAAGCTTGCCCGCCGACTTCATCACGCTCGCGAACTTCGGCAGCACAGCGGGCGCGATCTCGCGGATATCGATCTTGATGGCGTCCACATAGGGCAGCAGCTTCGCGAACGACTCGTCCGCCTTCGAGACGTGATCGAGCGCGAAGCGAAAGCGACGGCGGTGCAGCGCGACGAGCCGCGCGACCAGTTCCGGGTCCGCGCCGATGTCCACCGGCAACTCGAGCATCACGCGCTCGGGGCTCAAACGCTGGAGGCTGTCGTGAAAGAGCGAATCGCGCGTGATGTCGAGCCAGGCGGGATGGCCCGCGAGCGAGGCGCGCAACGCCGGCGCAGCGAAGCCGGTGAAAAGCGCGGTGCCGGTGACCGAAGGCCTGGCCGTCATACCCGCGGCCGCATCCCTGGCGGCAGCCTCGGCCTCGCGCTCGATGTCGGCGCTCTCGCGGCGGTCCACGATGCGCGGCAAGGTCTCGAACGCGCACAGGAGGCCGTCTCGATCGAGCAGCGGCTGGCGCGCGAAATAAACGTCGACAGGTGGGCCGGCGTGTTCCGGCGACTGCGTACCTCCCGCCACGCCTGACATCTGCGGACGGTCTGCGGCGTTCAAGCTCATGGAATCCCCCGCGCGGCGCCGCGCTCATGGCGACGCCCTGGTCTTGTCTCTTGGCATGCCGCAACCGTCGACGTTCGCACCGGACGCGGCTCTTTCTTATCTCAATTTTATCCTGGCAAGTAAGGTGCGGAAATGAAGTTCGCCTCGATCAGACGGTTTTTTGTGGCTTTTCCCTGCGCGTTGCCCTTTGCCGGCGCCGCTGCATCAGGACGCGGCAACGCCTGGCCCGTCAATTGATGTGCAATCCGAAACAACTGCGCGAAAAAAAACGACCGGCTGGATGGGCTCCAGCCGGTCGGCAGCGCGAAGCATCAGGCTCGTTCGCCGCTTACTTAAGCACAACCTTCACGTCGAAATACTTGGCGGCGATGCGATCGAGCGTGCCGTCCGCCTTGAGGTCCTTGAGCGCGCCGTTGAGGGCCGCCTTGAGCGCCGCGTCGTTCTTGCGCACGCCGTAGCCCACGCCTTCGCCGAGCAGCTTCGCGTCCACGACCTGCGGGCCCGCGAACGCGAAGCCCGCGCCCTGCGGCTTGTTCAGAAAGCCCTTGGAAGCGGCCTCGGCGTCCTGGAACGAGGCGTCGAGGCGGCCCGAGGCGAGATCCGAGTAGATCTGGTCCTGGGTCTGATATGGCACGACGTCGACGCCAGCGGGCGCCCACTTCGCCTTCGCGTAGGTTTCCTGGATGGTGCCCTGGAGCACACCCACGTGCTTGCCCTTGAGCGATTCGGGCGTGGGCTGCAGCGTGCTGCCCTTCTTCGCGATCATCTGGTTCGGAATCGCGTAGATCGGGTCGGTGAAGTCGATGGCCTGGCGACGCTGGTCCGTGATCGTCATGTCCGAGTTGATCGCGTTGAACTTGCGCGCGGCGAGCGCCGGAATCAGGCCGTCGAACGAATTCTCCACCCACACGCACTTCGCCTTGAGCTTCGCGCAAACGGCATTGCCCACGTCGATGTCGAAGCCCTGCAGTTCGCCTGCGGGCGACTTCGATTCGAACGGTGCGTACGATGCCTCCACGCCAAAGTGGATCTCCTTGATGTCGGCAGCGCGCGCGGCGCCTGCAGTCATGGCGGCGGCACAGAATGCGAGCGTTGCCAGCTTGTTCCAGTTCATCTTCATCAGTGTCTCTTTCCAGTCAGATTAGGGCGCGCCGGCAAGGCCCATCCATCGCGGCAAACGATGGGCATTGCGGCGCTGGCACAGGATCGCTGCGCCAAAAACACGGCTCAATCGCGAGCACCCGATGTGGTGCGCCGCAGCAAGCGCGAGGCCGGGATTGTACCGCGCTCGCGCAAGGCGCCCCGGGCGGCGCAAGCACGGCGCGGGGCGTTCGAACATGCAAATGGGTGTCGTGGATGCGCAAGGGCGCGCCTGAGCGCCTGAGGCACGTGCGCGGCGAGCGCTCAGGCGAGCGCGGCGAGCGTGGCCTTCGTCGTGTCCACGACGAGCAGACCCGCACGCAAACCCGGCTTCACGCCGGGATTCGGAAACACGATGCGTTCTTCGTCGTGCTCCACCACGTAGCGGTAGGCGCCATCTTCGGCCAGCACCTGGCCGCGCGCGAACGGCGTGAAGTTGGGCACATCGGCGGCCACGTTGAGCTTGAGCGCCTCGCTTTGCTTCGTGATCTGGCCGATCACCGTGAAGATGCGCGGCATCCGGGCGGTCTGCGGCGAAGGCGTCTCGCCTGCCAAGAGGCGGCGCACCGCAGCATCGGCACCGGCGAAGCGCGCGAGATCGTTCTGACCGAACGGGCGCACCTTGCCGAGTTCGAGCGTGCACGCGAGCGCGCCGCAGCTCCCGGCGGTGAACGACGACAGCGTCGCGCCCTTCTCCGTGTGGATCAGCACGGCCGCGATGTGCGCGTCGGCGAGCCATTCGAGCATGACGCGCGCAGGCCGTTCGCCCGTGTGCGGCAGCAGCGCGAACTGCTCGAACGCCGAGGCGCGGATCGCCGTGTGCATGTCGAGATGCCAGCGCGCTTGCGGTACTCGCGTCGCCTCGGGCGCCTTTGAGAAGAAGCGCTGCGCCGCCGCTTCCAGTGCCGCTGCGCGCGGCGCCTCGCGGCTGTCAGGCACACGGGCATGGCGCCCGCCGAACAGCCGGTTGAGGTCGTCGTCGAGATAGCGCTCGCCCGCTCGCATCGCCGCCGCGTTGCCGAGCACAACGAGCACGCGGCAGGCGAGCGGCGCACGGCCCGCCGCGATGTCGGCCACGAGTTGCGAGAGCAGTTCGATCGGCGCGGTCTCGTCGCCATGCACGCCCGCCGAGAGCAGCACGCTGCGTGTCGTCTCGTCCACGTGTGCGGGCGTCAGTTCGAGCACGCCTTCGTCGAGCCATTGCCAGCGCACACCGCCTGCGCATTCTCCGCTCGCTTCATCAGCCGTTGCCGGGCTCGAGCCGGCGAGCGTATAGCCGAGAAAATCAGCAAGCACAGAGACAGAAGCATCAGCGCTGGAAGTCATAGAGCGATCCGAGGCCGAGAATCTGCGTGAGTTCGTCGAGCGCCGTGCGTGACTCGACCAGCAGCGCCGGATCGGTCAGATCCTGCGGCGCGAGCCGGTCGCGATAGTGCCGCTCGATCCAGCCGTCGAGACGCGTGAAGAGCGCATCGTTCATCCACACGCCGGGCGCCGTCGCCGCGCGCTCTTCCTCGCTCAGCACCACGCGCAGACGCAGGCATGCCGGGCCGCCGCCGTTCTTCATGCTCTCGCGCAAGTCGAACACGAGCACCTCGTCGATGGGCCCGCTGCTCGCGGTCAGGTCGTCGAGGTAGATCGCCACGTGCGGATTTTCGCGGCATTCCTGCGGCACGACGAGAATCTGCTTGCCGTCGGCGCGGCTCAGCAACTGGCTGTTGAAGAGGTACGAAGACACGGCGTCGGCCACGCTCACGCGCGCCTCGGGCACTTCGATCACGTGGAACGGCGCGTCGTGCGCCGCGAGCTTTGCGCGCAGCTCGTCGTACACCGCCTTCTGCTCGACGAACGCGAGCTCGTGGCAAAACAGCGTGCTGCGGTTGCCCACGGCGATCACGTCGTTGTGGAACACGCCTGCGTCGATCACGTCCGGATTCTGCTGGGCGAACACGGTGCCGGCGTCGGTCAGGCCGTGGCGCTGCGCGATGGCGCGGCTCGCCTCGAAAGTCTGCCGCGCGGGGTAGCGCTTCGGCTCCGGCCCGCGACGGTATTCGCTGCGTCCGTACACGAAGAACTCCACGCCACGCTCACCGTACTGCGCGCCAAAACGCGTATGGTTGGCCGCGCCTTCGTCGCCGAGCGCGGGCGTGCCGGGCAGCGCCTCGTGCACGACGAAGTGCGCCGGATCCGCGAAGACCGTGGATAGCGTGCGGCGCGTGGCTTCGTGCTCGATCGCGCGATGCAGCTTGCTGCACAGGTTCGCAGGCGTGAAATGCACGCGCCGGTCGGGCGTATCCGCCGATGGGCTCACCGTGGCCGCGTTGGCGGTCCACATCGCCGAAGCGGAGCTTGCGGCCGCGAGCAGCTCGGGCGCCTCTTTCGCGGCGCGGGCAATCGCTTCGGCCTCCTTACCGCCGAAGCCCAGTTCGCGCAGCAACCGCATGGAGGGTCGCTCCTGCGGCGGCAGCACGCCTTGCGCGAACCCGAGGTCGGCGAGCCGTTTCATCTTGCGCAAGCCCTGCTGCGCGGCGGCGCGCGGGTTCGCCACGGACTTCTCGTTGTTCTGCGAGGCGACATTGCCGAACGACAGCCCGGCATAGTTGTGCGTGGGGCCGACGAGTCCGTCGAAGTTGGCTTCAAGGGTTTGCATCGTCGTTCCTTAGAAGGTCAGGCCCGGCGAAACGCTCGCGGGCATCTGCAGTTGCGCGCTTTCCACCGAGGCCATCGGGTAGGCGCAGTAATCGGCCGCGTAATACGCGCTCGGCCGGTGGTTGCCCGAGCGGCCCGTGCCGCCGAAGGGCGCGCCGCTCGAAGCGCCGTTGGTCGGCCGGTTCCAGTTCACCACGCCCGCGCGGATCTCGCGCGTGAAGCGATGCCAGAGCGCTTCGTCGTCGGCGAGCAGGCCCGCCGAGAGGCCGAAGGCCGTGTTGTTGGCCTGCGCGATGGCGTCGTCGAAACCCGCGTAGCGGATGATCTGCGCGAGCGGCCCGAAGTGCTCCTCGTCCGGCAGATCGGCCACGCCTGTCACGTCGAGGATGGCTGGGGTCACGAAACCGAGCGCCGGATCGCGTTGCTCCATCGGCAACAAGGCGCGTGCGCCGCGCTCGAGCAACTGCGCCTGCGCACTCATGAGCTTGCCCGCCGCGCGCGCCGAAATCACGGCGCCCATGAAGGGCTGCGGCTCAGCGTCGTATTCGCCCACGGTGATGCGCGAGCTCACTTCGACGAAACGCGCGAGGAAGCGCTCGCCGAACGCGTCGGCGGGCACCAGGATGCGGCGCGCGCACGTGCATCGCTGCCCCGCCGAAAGAAACGCCGACTGGATCGCGTGGTGCACGGCCGCGTCGATGTCTTCGACCGGCGCGACGACGAGCGGGTTGTTGCCGCCCATCTCCAGCGCGAGCACGATCTCGGGGCGGCCGCCGAACTGGCGATGCAGCAGCGTGCCCGTGTCCGAGCTGCCCGTGAAGAAGAGCCCGTCGATCTGCCGATGGTTCGCGAGTGCAATGCCCGTGTCGCGCTCGCCCTGCACGAGGTTCAGCACGCCCGCGGGCAGGCCCGCTTCGCGCCACAGCTCGACCGTTGCGCGCGCAACTTCCGGCGCGAGTTCGGAAGGCTTGAAGACCACGGCGTTGCCCGCGATCAGCGCGGGGACGATATGGCCGTTGGGCAGATGGCCCGGGAAGTTGTACGGACCGAACACGGCGACGACGCCATGCGGGCGGTGCCGCAGCACCGCGATGCCGTCGGCCATCGGCGTGCGTTTCTCGCCGGTGCGCTCGCCATAGGCGGTGATCGAAATTGCGACCTTCGCGGCCATCGAAGCCGCTTCGGTGCGCGCTTCCCAGAGCGGCTTGCCGGTCTCGCGGCCGATCGCCTGCGCGAGCGCTTCCTTCTTTTCGGTGACGAGCGCGGCGAAGCGCTTCACGATCTCGCAGCGCGCTTCGAGCGGCGTTTGCGACCACGTGGCGAACGCGCGGCGTGCGGCGTTGACGGCGCGATCGACATCGTCGGCGCTCGCGGCATTGCCGCTCCACACGGTTTCGCCGGTGCCGGGGTTGCGCGAAGCGAACGCGGGGCCCGAGGCCGCGCACCACTGTCCATCGATGTAAAGCTCGTTCATGTTTATCCCTTTTGTTGCTTCTGCGCCGGGCCGAGCACACGCACCGGCTCGCCCGCCGCGACGTTCAACGCTGCTGCTTCCTGGGCGCTCAGCGTGAACACGCCGTCGTGCACGACGCCAGGCGCGAAACCCACGCGAAAATCGCCGAGCGAAGTATTCGACACGAGCGAGCGCACGCCCTCGCCACCCTGCGTCTCGCCGATCCGGACCGGCACCAGCACGCTGTCGCGCACCGTGCGCAAGTCGCCGATATGGCATTCGAGCACCGGGCCCGCATCGAAGATATCGACGTGATTCTCGTAGCGCAGCCCCTCGGCTTCGAGCATGCGGCGCGCGGGAATCGTGTCGGCATGCGTGAGGCCCACGCATGCCTGCGCTTCCTCGGGCAGCAACTCCACGTACACGGGGTAGCGCGGCATGAGTTCCGCGAGGAACGACTTGCGGCCGTGCGAGCTGAGGTAATCGGCGGCGTTGAAGTCGATTTGATAGAAGTGCGAACCGACCGCGCGCCAGAACGGCGACGTGCCCTCCGCGTCGAAGTGGCCGCGCAACTCCGCGCACAGGCGCTCGGGAAAGCGCTCGCGAAACTGGGCGATGAACATGAACCGCGAGCGCGAAAGCAGGCTGCCCATGCCGCCCGTGCGATAGCGCGGCGACAGGAACAGCGAGCACACTTCGGCGTAGCCCGTGAGATCGTGCGAGATATTGAGCGCGCGCATGCGCGTCCAGATGCCGAGTTCCTGGCTCGCGTGCACCACCGTGCTCACGCGATAGTTGTAGAACGGCTGCTCGAGTCCCACCGCCGTTTCGATGCCGCATACGCCGGCCACGTCACCCGTCGCCGTGTCTTCCATCACGAAGAAGTAGCCGGCTTCGCGTGGCGCGGCTTCACCGGCTAGCGTGCGCCGCGTGCGTTCGATGCGCGCCTTGAGCGCCTCGCGGTCGGGCTTGAAGGTCGTGAGGCCGGGCCCCGTTTCCTGGGCGAGCGCGACAAGTGCGTCCACGTCGCCCGTTTGCACGACGCGTACCACGATCATTGTGCGTCTCCCATGTAAGCCTCTTCGGTTTGCGGCGTGGCGCGATAGAGCGGCGCGCAGCGCACCGGCTCGCCGTCCTGCACGCCGAGCGCCGCGCGCGTCGCGGCGTCGAGCGGCGCGAGGTTCGCTGCGCGCGCGCCCGCGCCCTTCACGCTTTCGGGCAGCGTCGCGAGCACGCAGCGGAACTCGCCCGCTCGCTGGCTCGCGACCAGATACGCCATGCCCTGTTGATTCGTTGCGTCCGCAACTTCACGCACCGCTCTCGTCTCGCTTTCCGCGACGGAGCCCGTGCGGTCCACTTGCGCGGTCAGCACCGGGCCCGCGTCGAAGATATCGACGAAGCGGTCCGGCTCGAAGCCCTCTTCCAGATGGATCTCATAGGCGAGCAAGGCGCTCTGGTCCGGCTCGCCGAGCACGCGCTGCGCCGGCTCCGGCAGCAGCGGCACGTAGAGCGGATAGGCCGGCATCACCTCGGCGATGAAGGTGCGGCTGCGCCCGCCCGAGGCCAGTTCGATGTCCTTGAAATCGCGCCCGAAGAACTTGCGCCCCACGGCTTCCCAGAACGGCGAGGCACCCGTCTCGTCGGTCACGCCGAGCAGCAGCGAGAACACCTCGGGCGTGAAGCGGCGGCGGTTCATCGCGACGTACATCATGCGAGCGCGCGACATGAGATGCGCGGCCGCGTCGCCGCGGAGCGTTGGCTCGATGTAGAAGCCCGCGAGGCGGCTCTTGCCCGTGAGTTCGTGCGACATCGTGAGCGCGTGGATCTTGCGGTTCACGTGCAGCTCGCGCGAGGCATGAATGAGCGCGTCGTTGCGGAACGCGTAGAACGGCTCGGCATAGCCGGCCGCCGCCACGATGCTCGAGGTGCCGACGAGCCGCCCGGTAGCGGAGTCTTCGAGCACGAACAGATAGAACTCCTCACCGGGGAAGTCCACGTCCGCGCGAAACGAGTCCTCGGAAAGCGCGATGCGCGCTTCGAGCGCCGCGCGGTCGTGCGGCAGCGAATGCAGCACCGGCTGCGCGGTGTGCGCCATGTGGGCGATCGCATCGAGATCGGCCAGCCGGGCGGGGCGAACGAATAGCATCGTCGGTCCTGTGAATGCGGTTGTGCGTGCGCCGGTTTCAGCGCGAGCCGTTGACGCCGATCACGTCATAGCAGGCCTGCTCGAAGCGCGCAAAGCCTTCGTCGAGGTCCGCTTCGGGAATGATGAGCGACGGTGCGAAACGCAGCACGTCCGGTCCCGCGATCAGCATCATCAGGCCGCGGTTCGCGGCCGCCGCGTTGAAGTCCTTGGCGCGGCCTGCGAAGCGCGCGTTCAGTTCGGCGCCGATCAGGAGGCCCTTGCCGCGCACTTCCTTGAACATGTCGAAGCGCTCGTTGAGCGCGGCGAGCTTGCCGCGAATCGTTTCGCCGCGCGCGCGCACGCCCGCGAGCAGCGCCGGATCGCTCACGAGCTCGACCACCTTGCCCGCGATCGCCGCGCCGAGCGGATTACCGCCATAGGTCGTGCCGTGCACGCCCACCTTGAAGTGTGCGGCGATCGCTTCGGTGGTGAGCATCGCGCCGATCGGAAAGCCGTTGCCGAGCGCCTTCGCCGTCGTGAGGATATCGGGTGTCACGCCCGTGTCTTCATAAGCGTAGAAGTGGCCCGTGCGGCCCACGCCCGTTTGGACCTCGTCGAAAATCAGCAGCGCGCCGT
Source organism: Paraburkholderia sp. JHI2823 (assembly GCF_038900695.1). Lineage (NCBI taxonomy): Bacteria > Pseudomonadati > Pseudomonadota > Betaproteobacteria > Burkholderiales > Burkholderiaceae > Paraburkholderia > Paraburkholderia sp. JHI2823. The sequence continues at coordinate 73,716 of NZ_JAYMRY010000027.1, forward strand.
GCGCGTCGCATGCTTCGCGCAGTGCGCGCAGGAACGCGGGATCGGCGGGAATCACACCGCCCTCGCCCTGCACCGGCTCGACGATCACGGCGCAGGTCTGGGGGCCAATCGCCCGCTTCGCCGCTTCGATGTCGTTGTACGGCAGATGCGTGATGCCACCCGGCACCGGGCCGAAGCCTTCCGAATACTTGGGCTGGCCGCCCACGCTCACGGTGAAGAACGTGCGGCCGTGGAACGACTGCGTGAACGAGACGATTTCGAACTTGTCGGCACCGTGCCGATCGAACGCCACGCGGCGCGCGAGCTTGAGCGCGGCCTCGTTGGCTTCCGCGCCCGAGTTCGCGAAGAATGCGCGATCGGCGAACGTGAGCGATTCGAGCTTGCGCGCGAGGCGCAGCACCGGCTCGTTGGTGTAGCCGTTGCCGATGTGCCACAGCTTGCTGCCCTGCTCCTGCAGCACGCGCAGCAGTTCGGGGTGCGCGTGGCCGAGCGAAGTCACGGCGATGCCGCACGCAAAGTCGATATAGTCGCGGCCCTCGGTGTCCCACACGCGCGAGCCCTCGCCGCGCTCCGGCACGAACGGCGCCGGCGAGAAACACGGCACCATCACTTCGTCGAAGGTCTTGCGGCTCACAGTCTGGTCGTTCATGGCGATTCCTTTATAGCGCTTTCGCGTGTCGAATTCGGGGTCGATGCGGGCCGGGACGAGGCCGTTCCCGGCAAGTAACAGATGCAGTGTAGGCAAGCTCGTCGCAAACGTCTTGCGCAGGCGCGACGCGTTTTTTCGTACGGAACCCGCAAGATCGGCGTCTGGCCGCGCTCACTCGACTTCAGGCGGCTCGACGAGCGCACCGGCGCGCGGCTCGGCGGCGGCCCCGCCATGCTGGCGCTCGATCCAGTTGCGGCGGTCTTCGCGCGGCGTCACGCCGAAGCGCTCGCGATAGGCATTCGAAAAATGCGCCGCCGACGAAAACCCGCATGCGAGGCTGATCTGCACGACCGACTTGCTGGTGCGCTGCAGTTGCGAGCGCGCCTTGGCCAGGCGCAGGCCGAGGTAGTACTTCGACGGCATCGCGCCGAGGTACTGGCGAAAGAGCCGCTCGAGCTGGCGCCGCGACACGCCCACGAGATCCGCGATCTCGTCGGTCGTGAGCGGATCCTCGATGTTCGCTTCCATCAGCTTGAGCGCGTCGTTCATGCGCGGATGACGCTCGCCCGGCGCGGTCACGAACGGAATGCGCTGACGTTCGTCGCCGCTGCGCAGCGTGCTGGCGCCGAGCGCGTCGGCAATGCGCTCGGCAAGTTCGGGGCCGTGGTCGCGGCCGATCATCGCGAGCATGAAGTCGAGCGTGGCCTGCCCGCCCGCGCAGGTGGCGCGGTCGCGGTCGATTTCGTAGATGTGCTGGGTGACGATGGTCCGCTCGAACTGCTCGGCGAACTGCTGGAACGTCTCCCAGTTGGCGGCCACGCGGTAGCCCTGGAGCTGCCCCGCCATCGCGAGCCACCAGATGCCGTGATGAACGCCCGTGACGAGCGGCGTGCGCTGCCCCACGCGCGCGAGGCTCGCGAGAAAGAGGCGGTAGTCGGCGAACTGCTGGTAGCGCTCGGTCACGACGATCAGCCAGTCGCACGAGAGCGCGTCGCCGAACGCGCAGTCGGCGGGCCATTGCGCGCCGCCCACGAGCGGCACGGGGCGGCCGTTCCACGAGCACATCTGCCAGCGGTACAGCGCGCGGCCGTCGATCTCGTTGGCGAGATGGAGCGCATCGACGATCGGGCCCACACCCGACATCGAAACGGGCGGCAGCGCGACGATGGCGACCTGGGTGGTGCGGCCGGCGCGCGCGGGCGACGCCTGGCCGCCCGGCGCCGCGGCAGCGACGGAAGCGGAAGGGAGCACGGGGGAGCGGACCATCGGCGGCAGGATGCGCGAGACGAGCGCGCCGCTTACTTGAGGCTGCCCGAGAGGAACTGTCGCAAGCGCTCGCTCTTCGGCGCGCCGAGCACGTCGCCGGGTGCGCCCTCTTCCTCGGTGCGTCCCTGATGCAGGAACATCACATGGTTCGAGACGTTGCGCGCGAAGCCCATCTCGTGCGTGACGACGATCATGGTGCGGCCTTCCTCGGCGAGCTTTTGCATCACCTTGAGCACTTCGCCCACGAGTTCGGGATCGAGCGCCGAAGTCGGCTCGTCGAACAGCATCACGTCCGGGTGCATGGCCAGGGCGCGCGCGATCGCCACGCGCTGCTGCTGGCCGCCCGAGAGATGCGAGGGATACTGCTTTTCCACGCGAGGCGCGAGGCCCACTTTCTCGAGATACTGACGCGCGCGCTCCTCCGCTTCCTTGCGCGGCACGCCCAGCACGTGAATGGGCGCCTCCATCACGTTCTCGAGCACGTTCATGTGCGACCAGAGGTTGAAGTGCTGGAACACCATCGCGAGCTTGGTGCGGATGCGCTGCAACTGCTTGTGGTCGGCCACGTCGAGGTCGCCGTTGCGGCCGGCCTTGGTGCGCACCGTCTCGCCATCGACGACGATCTCGCCCGCGTTCGGCTTCTCGAGGAAATTGATGCAGCGCAGGAACGTGCTCTTGCCCGAGCCGCTCGCGCCGATGATGCTGATCACGTCGCCCTTCTTCGCGTCGAGCGAGACGCCCTTGAGCACCTCGTTGTCGCCGTAGCGCTTGTGGATATCGCGCGCGACCAGCTTGCTGTCCGAATGTTGCGTCATGCCTGGGTTCGTGCTTTGGGTCATGCCTTGCGTCGTCTGAGCCAAGATGGCCTCCAATGTTTCCGGTGATTCCGATGATTCAGCGGGTGCGCACGGCGAGATGGCCCAGCCAGCGCTTCTCGGCGCGGCGGAACGCGGCCACGAGCACGAACGATACCGCACAGTAGATCAGTGCCGCGAGGCCGAACGACTCGAACGAGCGGTACGTGGCCGAGTTGGCGTCGCGCGCGACCTTGAGGATGTCGGGCACGGTCGCCGTGAACGCCACCGTGGTTGCGTGCAGCATCAGGATCACCTCGTTACTGTACAGCGGCAGCGCGCGGCGCAGCGCCGAAGGCAGGATCACGCGCCAGTACATCGTGAACGGGCTCATGCCATAGGCGCGCGCGGCTTCCACCTCGCCGTGCGACGTGGCGCGAATCGCACCCGCGAAGATCTCCGTCGTATAGGCGCAGGTGTTGAGCGCGAACGCGAGGATCGCGCAGTTCAGGCCGCTGCGAAAGAACGCATCGAGCAGCGGCTCGGCGCGGATGAACGCGAGACTGTACACGCCCGTGTAGATGAGCAGCAACTGCACGTAGAGCGGCGTGCCGCGAAACACGTAGGTGTAGAAGCGCACCGGCAGCGAAAGCCAGCGGCGGCTCGACACGCGGGCCACGGCGAGCGGCACCGCGCACACGAAGCCGAAGGCCACCGAGATCACGAGCAGCCACAGCGTCATCGCGAGGCCCGAGACATGCTCGCCGTCCCAGTAGAGGAACGCGCGGCCGAATTGCTGGAGGATTTCGTTCATGGCGGCCTTTGCCTCAAAGTTGCGCGTGACGCACGCCCACCGAATAGCGGCGTTCGAGCCAGGCGAGTGCGAAGTTCGAGAGAGTGGTGATCGCGAGATAGATGAGCGCCGCGATCACGAGGAAGAAGAACAGGTTGAAGGTGCTGCGGCCCGCGTCCTGGGCGGCCTTCACCACGTCGGCGAGACCGATGATCGAGACGAGCGCCGTCGCCTTCACGAGCACCTGCCAGTTGTTGCCGATGCCGGGCAGCGCGAAGCGCATCATCTGCGGAAACAGGATGCGCGCGAACACGCGCGCGCCGCTCATGCCATAGGCGTGGCCCGCTTCGAGCTGGCCGCGCGGCACCGCGAGAAACGCGCCGCGAAAGGTCTCGGTGAAGTACGCGCCGTAAATGAAGCCGAGCGTGATGACGCCGGCCACGAACGGGTCGATGTCGATCTGCGCCATGCCGAGCGCGTCGGTGGCCTCGTTCACGCCGATCTGGATGCTGTAGAACAGCAGCAGCATCAGCACGAGGTCGGGCACCGAGCGGATCAGCGTCGTGTAGGCCGTCGCGGCCGCCGCGAGCGGCCGGTTGAACGAGAGCTTCGCCGCGGCGCCCGCCAGTCCGAGCAGGACGGCCACGCCGAGCGAAAGGAGCGAAAGTTCGATGGTCTGGATCGTGCCGGCGAGGAGCACCGGGCCAAAGCCGTAGAGGAACACGCGCGTCTCCGCAACAGAATCGTTTTGTCGTTTCGGCCGGAAGCGGCAGGCACTGGGCGCCGCCGCAACCGGGTGAATTGGCGCGGATCGTCTCAGTGCAAAATGGATTGCTCAAACTGGCACGGCGCGGATATTGCAGCGCAGCATCGCGATGCGGCGCGTGGTCGCAGGCGCGACGGCCCGCACAGTGGCGGGCGCGATGCAGTTGAAAGGGAAGAGAACGCCCTGGCAAGCAGGGCGTTTTCGCAAGTTTCGGGTCGCTTTTTCGATAGGCGTGCGGCGCGCGTGCCGGGTGCGCGCGCGGGTGGTCCAGGCAGGCGGCGCAGCATTCCTTGATCTATCTCCGCACAGGGAGCTAACACGACACGTATCAACGCGTTGACACACGGCGTCCGCCCACCTAGTATCGATCTTGTATCAACACCGTAGATACATCACGACAAGTATGGACATCAGGCTTAATGCGCTATTGGCCAGAAGGCCGATTCAATACGAGGACGAAATGGCGATACAAACCCTGAAGCGCTGGGGCAACAGCCTTGCGGTGCGCATTCCTTCCACCCTGGCCGCCAGGCTGGCTTTGGCGGAGGGGCAGGAAGTCGAGGTCGAGGTCGAAGATGGGTTGCTCACGGTCCGCCCGCACGCGGCAATCCGGCGCTTCTCGCGCGAGCGCTATTTGCAGCAGTTGCGCGAGCGCAAGCTGCAGCAGCATCCGGACATCGACTTCGGCCAGCCGCAAGGTTCCGAGATCGGCGGACCCGACGACCCCGCGCGTTTCGACCAATGGTAAGGAACGCATGAAGAACGGCACACCGGACGCAGGCGACATTCTTTGGCTCAATGTCGGGCCGGGCGCGGGAAACGAGCAGGACGGCTATCGTCCCGCCCTGGTGCTCACCGATAGCGAATTCAACGAACTCACGAGCCGCTTTATCGGGCTCCCCATCACCAGCAGCATTCACGGATGGGAATCGGAAATTCCCATCAGCGGACTTTCGAAGCCCTGCGTCGCGATGGCCGACCAGATCGTCACGCTTTCCCTCACGGGAAGAATCTGGCGCTACAAAGGCGAAGCGGCGACTGCGGACGAACTGGAGGCGGCGAAATTCGCCGTCGCCGGTATTCTCGATCTGTAGCCGCACGTAAGCCGGAACGCGCGCTAGTCCAAACCCAATTGCGCCTTGATGGCCGGCATCATGTACTGCACGGCCGCGCGCCCCTCCTCGATGGCGGGCGCGGCGCGATGAAAATCGAAGATGCCCATGCCGCCCAGGCGCGGCTGGATCAGCACGTCGGCGGGTTCGCCCGCGAGGCGGCTGCGCGTGATGCGCACCTGCATGATGTCGATGCTCTGGGCCACCGAGCTCAGCACGGAAGGCACGCGCGTGCTGGGCGGCGGCGCCACGCGCACGTCCTCGCCGCCCACCGCGCCCGGCCCCGCCGGCTGCAGCCAGCGCGGGAAGCGCTTGCCGTTGCGGCGCAGGAGCGGCTCCGGCGCCGCGCCGCCGTTGGCCGATCCGTCTGCGGTGTCGGCGTCCGCGCTGCCGGTCAAAGCCGCGGCCGATGCGGCGGCCGCCGCGTCGCTCGCCTCCACGGGGAGTTCGCGCGGCATCGTGTCGATCGCGCCGCCAAGATCGCGGCCGTTGAGGATGTCGTGATTGAGGTCGATCGCGATCACCGTGTCGGCACGCATCGCGCGCGCGGCGGACACCGGCACGGGATTGCTGAGGCCGCCGTCGACTAGCCACACGCCGTCATGCCAGATCGGCGTGAAGATGCCGGGAATCGCGATCGAGGCGCGTACGGCATCCACCACGCCGCCCTCGCGCAGCCAGACTTCGCGCCCGGTGTCGAGCTCGGTCGCGACCGCCGTGAACGGCAACCGCAGATCGTCGATCGACCGGCCGTTGAACTGGTGCGCAAAGACGTCGATCACCTTGCGTCCGCCCAGCAGGCCGCCCGAAATACGCAGATCGAGCAGGCGCACCACGGTCTGCCAGGTGAGCTTGCCGGCCCAGTCCTCGAGCCAGTCGAGATCGCCGTTCGCATAGACGGCGCCGACGAGCGCGCCGATCGACGTGCCGCACACCACATCGGGCTTGATACCCGCTTCCTCGAGCGCGCGGATCGCGCCGATGTGCGCCCAGCCGCGCGCCGCGCCGCCGCCGAGCACGAGGCCCACGCACCTGGGCCGTCGCCGGTTCATCATGCGCGCCTCCCTCTGTAGTCGTGGGTCAACGGAGTCAGTGCCCGCGGATCACGTCCGAGCGCGAGGTCGTCGTCACCCGCGCGTCCGGTCCGAAATGCACGTTGAAATACGCTTCGGGTGTCACGCCCCCTTCCAGCCACTTCCAGCTCCACACGGTCTCCTTCTTCAGGCGGTAGCCGGCCACCTGCCCCGGCTTGCCCAGCAGACGCCGCACCTCGTCCTCACTCATGCCGATGCGGATCTTCGCGAAGTTTTCCGCCGTGAGTGCCTGGGTGATCGCGACGAGCCGGCCGTTCGGGCCGATGTCGACCATCCATGTCTTGAGCCCCTGAGGACCGCGCGGATATTCGAGGCGGCGCGAACCGTCGTCGAACACGCGCTCCATCTCGGGCTTGCCCATCTGCTCGCGCACCTGCTCGAGCGTGGAGACGCCGGGCGTGAGGCCCTTGAGCAGCAGCGCGTCGGGCTTCACCGAATCGAAGAACGTCTTGAATCCCTGCCGTATGGAGTCGAGCATGGCATCGAACTGGCGAGCGTCGCAGCCGGAAAGCGTGAACGCCGCCAGGGCGGCGCACGCGAGCGCGAGCGAGCGCGTGGATGAAAACGTGGGCCTCATGTCCTTGCTAACGCATCAGCACGGGCTTGCGCCGACGCGCGCCCAGCTCGGGCACGCATCGACATCTCCACAATGTACCGTCAATGGACGCGGTCGTGCTCGGTGTCCCGCTGCGGGCGGGACGCGTAAGCGGGTGCGCTGGCCACGGCGGGACGCGCCTCGACGGACTGCGCGCCGTGGCTCACGTTGTGGCGCACCGTGCGACGCGTGCGCACGATCTCGGCGACCTGCCAGGAGATCAACGCGAGCACGCCGAACACCACTTCGCGCATGCGTTTGACGAGCGCCAGCGAGAACGCCACCTCCTGACTCACGCCAAAGAGCTGGGCAAGCAGCACCACGGCGACTTCCTGCACGCCGAGGCCGGCGGGCACCATGAAGGCGGCATGGCGCACGGCCTGCGTGATGGCCTCGATGGCGAGCGCGTCGCCCACCGTGACCGGATGGCCGAGCAGCGCGAGCGCCCACCACGTCTCGAACGCGCCGAGCATGTAGCCGCCGAGCTGCCAGAAGAACGCGCGGAACATGAGGCCGGTGCGCGACATCAGCGCGTCGAGATCGGCGTCGAGCTGCTTGCCGTCGAGACCGGACACGAGTGCGTTTTCGCTGCCGAGCAGACGCGCGGCCCACCGTTCGATCGCATGAAAGACGCCGCCGCGGCGCAGCAGGAACACCGCCAGCAGAGGCAGCGGCGCGGAGAGCACCAGCGCGAGCGCGATCGTGACGATGGTGCGCCACGAGCCGCCATCGCCGATCGCCGCGACGATCAGCACGACACCCAACGCAGAAAACGCGTATTGCACGGCGATCGTCACGAACACCTCCACGATCACCGAAGCCGTGACCTCGCTCGCATTGCGCACCTTCCAGCGCGCGAGGCGAATGCCGACGAGTTCGCCACCCACGCCCACCACGGGCAAGAGCCGGTTCACGGCCTCGCGCACGGTCGCGGTCCACCAGAGAAAGCTGAGCGGCGCGCGCTTGTCGAGCAGAAGGCGCCACGCGTGGGCGTCGAGCAGCAGCGGCAGCGCGTGGAACGGCACGAGCCAGAGCAGCACCGGCCCGGCCGTGCCGATGACGCGCAGCACGTCGTGCGCGCCGTTATGCACGACGAGACCGATCAGGATGGCGATCCCGACCGGCAAGCCGAGCCATTGCAGCCACTTCATGACGCCTGCACCTCTGCGCCATGTGACGCCGCGGAACCGGAGCCCGAAGCCGCGCCGAAAAAGACGTCGGTAAAGCCGCCGCGACGCACGCCCGCCTGCGCGAGCGCTGCCGCCACGCGCGGCGAGATGAGCGCGCCGAACTCGTCCGAATGACGATACGTGCGCATCGACGGCGTGATGGGTCCTTCGTGCGCCTCATCGGCGAGCGCCGGATGGCAATAGATCTCGCCCACGCCGTGCGCGGGCAGGTGCGCGAGCGCATCGAGCACGGCGGCCTCGTCCATGGCGCCCGTCTTCGCGATACCGACCACGTAGTCGTTGTGCGCGACGCCCGCACGGGCGAGCCGCGCGCGCACGAGCGCGAGCCAGGGCCTGAGCGCGAGCGGCGCGCCCGCTTCGAGCGGCAGACGCATCGCACGCAGACCATAGTCGCGGCCGATTTCGAGGATCAGCGCGAGCACCGTGGGATGCAGATGAAAATGCTTGTGCGTGTTCACGTGATCGAGCGCGAGCCCGGTCGCCGCGAACGCTTCGAACTGCGCGCGAATCTCCTTCGCGAGCTGCCGGCGCACGTGTGGCAGGAAGAAGAAGCGCACGCCATCGCGGACCATGTCGTCGCCGAAGCGCCCCTGGGCATCGACGAGCGCGGGAATCTGCGCGCGCGGCAGCGTCGCCGCGCCGTCGGCCAGCACCAGATGCAGCCCCACGCGCAAGGCCGGCGTGCGCCGCGCGCGCGCCACGGCGTCGGCCGCGGCGGGCGCGGCCACCATCAGGCTCGCGCAGTCGAGCACGCCCTCGCGATGCGCGCGCTCCACCGCGGCATTGACCCGCTCGTGCAGGCCAAAGTCGTCGGCGGTGAAGATGAGCGCGCGCCGGTCCTGCCCACTGCGGCCTGACGACCGGTCCATCATGCCTCGTGCGCGCGCAGGAAGCGGAAGAACTCCACGCCTTCGCGCAGACGGCGCTTCATCATGTCCCAGCTCGTGAGCATCTCGCGCACGATCTCCCAGATCTTCGAAGGCCGGAAATAGAACTGCCGGTAGAACTGCTCGAGGTGGTGATAAATCTCCTCGCGCGACAGATGCGCGTAGCCGATCGCCGCCAGCTGCACGCCTTCCTTGCTCACCAGGTTGATGGTCTTGTTCTCTTCCATCCAGCCGTTTTCCACGGCCTGGTTATAGAGCGTCGTGCCCGGATACGGCGCCGCGAGCGACACCTGAATGGTGTGCGGATTGATTTCCTTCGCGTACTCGATCGTCTTCTTGATCGTTTCCTTCGTCTCGCCCGGCAGGCCCAGAATGAAGGTGCCGTGGACCTTGATGCCGAGGCTCTTGCAGTCCGCGCTGAAGCGGCGCGCGAAATCCGTGCGCACGCCCTTCTTGATGTTCACGAGAATCTGGTCGTCGCCCGATTCGAAGCCCACGAGCAACAGGCGCAGCCCGTTTTCCTTCATGATCTTGAGCGTCTTGTACGGCACGTTCGCCTTGGCGTTGCACGACCACGTCCAGCCGAGCTTGCCGAGGCCGACGGCGATGGCTTCGGCGCGCGGCAGGTTGTCGGTGAAGGTATCGTCGTCGAACATGAGCTCCTTGACTTCCGGCATGTTCTCGCGGATCCACTTCGCTTCTTCCAGCACGTTCTCCACCGAGCGCGTGCGGTAGACGTGGCCGCTCACCGTCTGCGGCCAGAGGCAGAACGTGCAGCGCGACTTGCAGCCACGACCCGTGTAGATCGACACGTACGGATAGTTCAGGTAACCGATGAAGTAGTTCTCGATCTTCAGGTCGCGCTTGTAGATCGGCGCGACGAACGGCAGCGAGTCCATGTCCTCGAGCACCGGACGGCCTTCGTTGTGCTCGATCGAGCCGTCCTTCGCGCGCCAGGAAATGCCCTTGACCTCGGCAAGCGGCATGCCCTCGGCGATTTCCTTGCAGGTGAAGTCGAATTCCTCGCGGCAGACGAAATCGATCGCCTCGGTCGCGGTGAGCGAGTTGTGCGGATCGACCTGCACCTTCGCGCCCACGAGGCCGATGACGACCGACGGCTTGCGCTTTTTCAGGTCTTCGCAGAAGAGCGCGTCGGTCGGGAACGACGGCGTGCTCGTATGGATGATGACGAGGTCGTATTCGGCTGCGATCTTGAGCGTCTCTTCCACGGAGAGGCCGTCGGCCGGCGCGTCGACCACGCGGCTGCCCGGCACGAGCGCCGCAGGCTGCGCGAGCCACGTCGGATACCAGAACGAGCGAATCTCGCGCTTTGCCTGATAGCGCGAACCCGCGCCACCGTCGAAGCCGTCATACGACGGGGCCTGCAGAAACAGCGTTTTCATGCGATGAGTGCTCCCGGTACCCTTTTCTTTTTCGGGTGATGATTGATGTGACATTCGATAAATAGTCAGCGCTTAGTAACAGCAACGCAAAAAGCGACGCAACGAGCGAGGCACGCAGCCGCCGCGACAGGCGAACCCGCTCAGCGAGCGTCCGATCCCTCGACGGCGGGCCGCCGCGCGCTCGCAGGCCTCGCCATGGCGGAAGGCGCTTCGGCTTCGGGATTGGCGACGCTCACGCGCACGCCGCGCCAGATCACGTGCGAGCCGAACGCGGCAGACAGCCACTGGAGGGCCAGCAGCAGGTCGCGCAGCGGCACGAGCGGCAAATCGCGCCAGAACGCGCGCCAGCTTCCGCTCGCGCGCGCGTGCAGGATCAAACGCGCAATGATACCCCCAAGCGTGGCCGTGGCCAGTGAAGCCAACGCCGCGCGCGTCGCCGCGCAGGCGCCGACCCCCGCACCTGCCGCGATCACGGCGTAGAACAGCGCGCCCGCCACGAGCCACGGCGTGGGGAACGTGATGAAAAGCGACGCGAAGCCCGCCGGATTCACGGAGCGGATCGTGCGCAGCCAGCGCGTCTCGCGCAGCCAGAGCGAGCTGAAGGTGGGCTCGATCACGTCGGTGGCGACGACCACCGGCGCAAGCACCGTGGCAAGGCCGTGATCGCGTGCGTAACGGGCGAGCAGATAGTCGTCGGCGAGGCAGTCCTTGAGGGCGGCGAACCCGCCGATGCGTTCGAGCGTTGTGCGCGAAAGCGCGAGCGTCGCGCCAAAGCCGAAGGCGCGCGAGCCCGTGGAATGCGCGACCCGCACCGAGGGCGCGAACCATTCGTTGATGAAGAGCGCGCCCACGCGCGGCCAGAAGCCGCCGATGCTGCGCGCGCTGTAAAGACACGTCACGACGCCCACGTCCGGGTCGGCGAGCGGCGCGGTGACGATCTCGAGATAATCGGGCTCGACCGCGATATCGCTATCGGCAAGGACGATCGCGTCATAACGCGCGCGCGCCGCGAGATTGATGAGATTGCTCACCTTGAGATTGCTGCCGTGCACGCGCGGGTCGATCACGAGTTCGATGTCGTGGCCCGGATAAGCTGCCTGCAGGCGGCGCACGACGGCAATGGCGGGATCGGCCGGCGACGAAACGCCGAACAGCAACTGAAAGCGCGGATGGTGCTGCTCGCAGAAGGTGGCGAGGTTCTCGTAGAGACGCGGCTCGGCCCCGCACAGGGGCTTGAGCACGCTCACCGGTTGCGGTCGCGCACTGCGCGCGCGGCTCGCCGCCTCGCGCACGAGCGTCGCCGTGCCGAGACGCGGCATGGTGAGCGCGGCGACGAGGCCGTAAAAGGCGGCCACCCCGCACAACGCGACCACGAGCCACACGAGCGCCGGCCAGGGCGAAGCGAGAACGAGCGGCGCCATCATGCGATGCCGCCTCGCCGGCTCGCGCGGACGAACCTGCCTGTAGCCCTGTCAGCGCCAGCGGCGTTCGTCGCGCCCATGCTGCCGCTCAGCAAACTGACCCGGATGCGATTGCCGCCGGCGGCGCGCAAGGCGTAATGCTCCTGCGTTGCGCCGACCGGAGCTAGCGTATCGCCACTAACCATTTCCCTGCCCTGAGAATTCAGAAAATAAACCGCGCATCGTAGCCGTCCCATCGAACGGAGGCGCCAAACCGAGGCACTCGATGCCGGTTTGCGCGATGCGACGCAAATTGGATGAAGAATGAATCAGCCGATAACCTGACCACTGCACTTGCCAAGCCTGCTTGCCAAGCCTGGTGGTTCCCCCGATTCAAGCGAAAAATTGTAGCAGCAAGATCGATCGGTTGCTTCCGGCACCCACAGGAAAATGCGTTTCCCGAAATGCAACACCACGAGGGTTTCAATTTTTGAACGGCGCGCTTCCAGCGCTTTTCTGTCTCGAAAAGAATCGGTAAGCAAACGGTAATGCGTGATTCATCGATTTGAATGCAGCCGCGTCCAGAGGCATCTCAATAAAAACCGTTCTCGCTGATGATCAAAATCTTCCCTGATCAAGGCGATCGAGCTTGAATCCACGCCAGCCGCATGGGTTCACGGCGGCCGCCAGCGCGAACGACACCGCTTTGGCACAATGGCCGCACCTTGCGACTGCCTTGCGGGCGCATGCCGGCGCATCGCATGCCCGTCGCTCCTCCCTTCCTGGTCTTGCGCTATTCCATGATCCCTTTCTCCGTCCTCGACCTCTCGCCCATTCCGGCTGGCTCTCACGCCGGCGCTGCCCTGCGCAACACGCTCGATCTCGCCCAGCACGCCGAACGCTGGGGCTACCAGCGCTTCTGGCTTGCCGAGCACCACAACATGGCGGGGATTGCCAGCGCGGCGACCTCGGTGGTGATCGGCTACGTGGCGGGCGGCACGCAACGCATCCGCGTGGGCTCGGGCGGCATCATGCTGCCGAACCATGCGCCGCTCGTAATCGCCGAGCAGTTCGGCACGCTTGAGGCCCTCTATCCTGGCCGCATCGATCTCGGACTCGGGCGTGCGCCGGGCACGGACCAGACCACGGCGCGCGCACTGCGGCGCGACTTGCAGGGCAGCGCCGACAGCTTTCCCGACGACGTGGCCGAGCTGCAACGCTATTTCGGCGCACCGGTCGAGGGCCAGCGCGTGCGCGCGGTGCCCGGCGCGGGCCTGAACGTGCCGCTCTACATCCTCGGCTCGAGCCTCTATGGCGCCCAGCTCGCCGCGGCGATGGGCCTGCCGTTCGCCTTCGCCTCGCACTTCGCGCCCGACCACCTGCTCACGGCGTTGCGCCTCTATCGCTCGCAGTTCCGTCCCTCGGCGGTGCTCGCCAAACCGCATGCGATGGTGGGTGTGAACGTGTTCGGCGCGCCCACCAACGAAGAAGCGCGCTTTCTCTTCACCTCGCTGCAGCAGCAGTTCGTGAACCTGCGCCGCGGCACGCCGGGACAGTTGCCGCCGCCGGTCGAGCAGATCGAAGCAAGCGAATTCGAACTGGCCGGCGTGTCGCACTCGCTCGCCTGCTCCGTGGTGGGCGATAGCGAAACGGTGCGTGCGGGCCTCGCCTCGGTCATCGAGCAGACTGGCGCGGATGAGCTCATCGTCACCGCGCAGATCTACGACCACGCGGCGCGTTTGCGTTCGTTCGAGATGGCGGCGCAGGCGCGCGACGAATTGAAGGAAACGGCCGCGGGAAGGTAACGGCTACGACGATTGGGCGCGGCGATTCCGGCGCGCGCCCGCGCCGATCCAGTCAGGGCGCGCGGCGTCGCTCCGGTGCCCGCTTTCTCAAGTGCGCGCTCAGTGGGAAGCGTTCAGCGCGTCGAGCCCCTGAAGCAGCGCGGCGTGAAATGCCTGCGGATCCTGCATCTGCGGCGCATGGCCCAGATCGGGGAACTCCACGAGTGTCGCGTGCGGAATGGCGCGCTGCGCGGCCTTCGCCAGCGCCGGATAGTGGCCGAGCTGCGCGCGCACCTCGGGCGGGGCGAACTCCTTGCCGATGGCGGTCGTGTCCTTGTCGCCAATGAGCAGCAGCGTCGGCACTTGCAACTGGCCGAACTCGTAGATCACGGGCTGCGTGTAGATCATGTCGTAGAGCAGCGCCGAATCCCACGCCACCTGCGTCTTTCCCGGCCCGCGATACATGCCCGCCAGCATCTGCACCCACGGCTCGTAAGCCGGCCGCCACTGCCCCGCGTAATAGGTGGCCTGCTCGTAGCGGCGAATGCCGTCGGCGCTGGTCTTCAGTTCGCGCGCGTACCAGTCGTCCACGGAGATCGAGGGCACGCCCTTCGCCTTCCAGTCTTCGAGCCCGATCGGGTTCACGAGCACGAGCTGCCCGGTTTCACGCGGATACATGAGCGCGTAGCGCACCGCGAGCATGCCCCCCGTCGAATGCCCGATGATCGTCGCATCGTGCACGCCGAGCGCCGCGAGCAGCGCATGCGTGTTGCGCGCGAGTTGCTGGAAGCTGAACTGGTACGCAGCCGGCTTGCTCGATTTGCAAAAGCCTATCTGGTCCGGCGCGATCACGCGGTAGCCCGCGGCATGCAGTTCGCGGATGGTGGCGTCCCAGGTCGCCCCGCAAAAATTCTTGCCGTGCAGCAGCACCGCGACTCGCCCGTTGGGTTGCTCGGGCTGCACGTCCATGTAGGCCATACGCAGCGTCTGCCCCTGCGAAACGAACGTGAACTCATGCACGGGATGCGGATATTCGAAGCCCTGAAGCTCCGGGCCATAGGCGGGGCCATCGGGCGTTTGCGTCGCGCCCTGAAATGCTGACGCGTCAGATGACGCGGCCGCGCTCGCGGCGGGATCGGCCGCATGCGCGCCGTGACAGAGCCCGGCCGCGACGAGCGCGGCGATGCAAGCGGCGAAACGGACAAGCGTGCGATTCAGGACGGCTCTCATCGACGGGGTGATCGGGCGAAAAGGTGTGGGGCAGCAATCCGGTCGGCGGGGATGCCGCGATTGCGCGGGTGCAGCGAGCGATTCTAGCGGCCCTGAGTCCGACTCGCGCTTTGCGCGGCCATCACCCGCAAGGCACGCCGTTTGCGCTTCACGAGCGCCTCGCACGAACGCGGCGCGCGCTGGGCAAGTGCAGGCGATTCGCGCTGCGCCCCAATCGGTGCTAGAACAGTCAATGCGGGGCGCGCAAGACGTCCGCGACGAGCGCCAGCTTCATTGCAGCGCACAACGGACGTGCCAGGCGCCCACGGCTTCGGCTAGACGAGAGACGCGACAGGCCCGCCACGAAAACGACCGCATCGGCGCCGGCAGGGCAACGCTGGGGCGGTGGCGCACCGGGGGCACAACAAGGAGACGTCCATGGAAACCCCGGCAAGCCTCAACGATCTGCAACGCACCACGCTCGCCATCGTGCTCGCGGGCGGCCGCGGCACGCGCCTCGGCCCGCTCACCAACAAGCGCGTGAAGCCGGCGGTGTACTTCGGCGGCAAGTACCGCATCATCGATTTCGCGCTTTCCAACTGCCTGAATTCGGGCATCCGCCGCATTGCCGTCGTGACGCAGTACAAGGCGCACTCGCTGTTGCGGCACCTGCAGCGCGGCTGGGGTTTCCTGCGCGGCGAGTTCAACGAGTTCCTCGACCTGTGGCCGGCGCAGCAGCGCGTGGAAGGCGCGCACTGGTATCGCGGCACGGCGGACGCCGTCTACCAGAACATCGACATCATCCGCTCGATCCGCCCGAAGTACGTCGTGGTGCTGGCCGGCGACCACATCTACAAGATGGACTACACGCGCATGATCGCCGACCACGCCGCGAGCGGCGCCGACTGCACGGTGGGCTGCATCGAGGTGCCGCGCCTGGACGCGCGCGCGTTCGGCGTCATGGCCGTCGACGCGACGCGCCGCGTGACCGGCTTCGTCGAAAAACCCGACGACCCGCCCGCCATGCCCGGCCGCCCCGACATCGCGCTCGCGAGCATGGGCATCTACGTGTTCGACACGAACTATCTCGTCCGTCTGCTCGATGAGAACATCGAGCGTTCTGCCACCGATCACGATTTCGGCAAGGACATCATTCCGCGCGTGGTGAGCGACGGCAATGCAATCGCGCATCCGTTCAGCATGTCCTGCGTGTCGTCGGATCCGGCGGCCGAACCCTACTGGCGCGACGTGGGCACCGTCGATGCCTACTGGTCGGCCAACCTCGATCTCGCCTCGACGATCCCCTCACTCGATCTCTACGACCGCAACTGGCCGATCTGGACCTACCAGGAGCAGTTGCCGCCCGCCAAGTTCGTGCGCGACCTCAACGGCCTGCAAGGCTCGGGCACGAACCTGATCGTGTGCGGCGGCAGCGTGATCTCGGGTTCGCAGATCTCGCGCTCGGTGCTCTCATCGAATGTCGTCGTGCAGTCGTTTTGCAACATTGCGGAGGCAGTCTTGTTGCCGCAAGTGACGGTGGGCGCGAGTTGCCGGCTGCGCAAGGTCGTGGTGGACCGGGGCTGCCGGATTCCCGACGGCACCGTAATCGGCGAAGACCCCGCGCGCGACGGCGAGCGCTTCTATCGCACGGAAAGCGGTGTCGTGCTGGTCACGGGGGAAGCGCTGGGGAAACTGGCTCGCTAGCTGGCTGCGTGGTCCCTGACTCTTTGCCCACGGGTTGCCCGTCCAAAGACGGGCAACCCGCGCCGCCCAATCAAACCTGATCACCGAGAGGACTGACTCCCGATGACCATCCGCGTCCTGCACGTTGCGAGCGAGCTGTATCCGCTCCTGAAGACCGGCGGCCTCGCCGACGTCACCGCCGCCCTGCCCGCCGCGCTCATCGAACAGGGCGCCGATGCGCGCATCCTGCTGCCGGGCTTCGCACCCGTGGCAGCGGGCCTCGCCGACCTGCGCCCTGTCGCGCGCCTCGCGCGCACCTTCGGGGCGCCCGCGGCGACGCTGGAACTCGGCCGCCTGCCCGGCAGCGAGCTCGCCGTCTACATGATCCGCGCCGATGCGTTCTACGCGCGTGCCGGCAACCCCTATCTCGATGCCGAGCACGTGCCCTACGGCGACAACGCACAGCGTTTCGCGCTGCTCGGCTGGACCGGAGCCCAACTCGCGTTGCATCTCGACCCCGACTGGGCACCGTCCATCGTGCAGGCGCACGACTGGCACGCCGGACTCGCGCCTGCCTACCTGCGCGCGGCGGCGCGCGAGCGCGGCGCGAGCATGGCGCCCGGCGGCGCGCGCTCGATCTTCACGATTCACAACCTCGCCTATCAGGGCATCTTCCCCGCGCAGCAGTTCGACAGCCTCGGCCTGCCGGGCGACTTCTTCGACATGCACGGCGTGGAGTTCTACGGACAACTTTCATTCCTGAAAGCCGGCCTCTATTTCGCCGACAAGATCACCACGGTGAGCCCGACCTACGCACACGAGATCCAGACGCTCGCGCAAGGCGGCGGCCTCGAAGCGCTGCTGCGCGGGCGCGCGCACGATCTCGTCGGCATCCTCAACGGCGTGGACTACGCGGTGTGGAATCCGGCGAACGATGGGGCCATCGCCGCGAGCTTCTCCACGACGCGGCAGAGCGGCAAGCTCCATTGCAAGGCAGCGCTGCAGGGGCGCCTTGCGCTCGCGCAGAAGCACGACGCGCCCGTGTTCGGCGTGGTGAGCCGCCTCACCGAGCAAAAAGGCCTCGACCTGCTGCTCGCGGCGGTGCCCGAGATCGTCGCGCGCGGCGGCCAGCTCGTCGTGCTCGGCACCGGCGACGCGAGCCTCGAACAGGGTTACCTGCGCGCCGCGCGCCAGCATCCCGGGTCGGTGGCCGTGGAGCTCGGTTTCGACGAGACGCTCGCGCACGAGATCGTCGCGGGGGCCGACGTCATGATGGTGCCGTCGCGCTTCGAGCCGTGCGGCCTCACGCAGCTCTATGCGCTCGCCTATGGCGCGCTGCCGCTCGTGCATCGCGTGGGCGGCCTCGCCGATACGGTCGTCGACGCCTCGCTGGAAAACCTCGCCGATGGCCTCGCCACCGGCTTCGTGTTCGAGCGCTTCGAGCCCGAAGCGCTCAAGGCTGCGATTCGCCGCGCCTTCGCGCTCTATGGGCGCAGCCGCGACTGGCGCGAGACACGCACGCGTGCGATGCGGCAGGACTTCGGCTGGGCCGCATCGGCGCAACGCTACATGACGCTCTATCGCGAACTGGCCGGGCCCAATCCTCCCACGTAGCCCGCCCTGTAGCGGACAGGCGCGCAGGCGAACACCGCGCGCATCCATCGACTGCCCGCAACAAATTCGGTTATCGTTGCTGCACCTGCGTAAAGGCGCGCCGTACGAAGCGCGCCGCAAGCCACAATGAAATCTGGACCGGCCATGAAAAACGTTTTGAGCATCCAGTCCCATGTCGTGTTCGGTCACGCGGGCAACAGCGCCGCGGTGTTTCCCATGCGCCGCCTCGGCGTCAATGTCTGGCCGCTCAATACCGTGCAGTTCTCCAATCACACGCAGTACGGCCACTGGACCGGCACCGCCATCGGCTCGGACGAAGTCATGGATCTCGTCGAAGGCATCGGCGCGATCGGTGTGCTCCCGCGCTGCGACGCGGTGCTGTCCGGCTATCTGGGCGCGCCCGAGCAGGCCCAGGCCGTGATCGACGTGGTGCGCGCCGTGAAAGCCGCCAATCCGCAGGCGCGCTACTTCTGCGACCCGGTCATGGGCACGCTCGACACCGAGAAAGGCTGCCGCGTCGAGCCAGGCATTCAGGAGTTCCTCGTACGCAACATGCCCGAAGTCGCCGACGCGATGATGCCCAATCACAGCGAACTGCAACGGCTCGTGGGCCGCGAGATCGAGACGGCGGAAGAAGCCGTGCTCGCATGCCGTGAAGTGCTCAGCCGCGGGCCGAAGCTGATCCTCGTGAAGCATCTGCTCGACCGCAACAGCCCCGCCGACCACTTCAACATGCTCGTCGTGACCGAGCGCGAAGCGTGGCTGGGCCAGCGTCCGCTCTATCCGTTCGCGCGCCAGCCCGTGGGTGTGGGCGACGTGACGAGCGCGGTGTTCGTCGCGCGCCTGATGCTCGGCGACTCGCTGCGCCGCGCGTTCGAGCACACGCTCGCGGCCGTGAACGCCGTCGTGAAGGCGACTTACGACGCGGGCCGCTACGAGCTGGAAATCATCGCGGCGCAGGACCAGATCGCGCGGCCGCGCGAATGGTACGACGCCTGGGCCGTCGATGCCGTCTAGGATCTATTCAAGCAGATGACAAGGCCAGGACTGAAGCGGTCCGCGCACGGCCTATAATGCCGAGCGCATAACGAGCGCATGACGCGCGCCGGCAATCCGCGCGGCCGCGGCGCCCACCGCCTTGAGAGAATGACCGATGTCCGATT
Organism: Paraburkholderia sp. JHI2823; assembly: GCF_038900695.1. Lineage (NCBI taxonomy): Bacteria > Pseudomonadati > Pseudomonadota > Betaproteobacteria > Burkholderiales > Burkholderiaceae > Paraburkholderia > Paraburkholderia sp. JHI2823. The sequence continues at coordinate 93,118 of NZ_JAYMRY010000027.1, forward strand.
CGATCCGTACCGAACAGGAAGAGTATTTCGAGCAGCTTTGCCTTGCCGTCGACGCCGGCGATACCCACGAGCAGGAAGCCATCGAATACTTCGAGGAGCAAAGCCACGAAATCGGCTTCGACGCCGCAGTGTGGCTCGACATTGCGCTCTACCATGCGCCCGACGTCGCGCGCGGCATCATCGACATGGTCGACGAGAGCGACCGCGAGCGCAGCGACATCGCGCAGATCATCGCGGACACGCTCGACATCTCGTACGGCGAGGACGAATGCGAACGCTTCGAAGCGACGATTCGCTTCGCGCTCGCCAATGGCATCCCCATCGATCTCGACGTGCTGCTCGACGGTTGCAACCGCGCGCTCGACGACCTCGAGGACTGGGCGAGCGCCGATACCATGGCGCCGCTCGTGCACCTGCGCGACGCATTCTTCGAGCTTCAGCGGGGCGAGTAGTCTTCCGGTAGTTATCCGCTCATTCCTCTCGTTTCCCGGTCGTTGCGCCCGCGCGGACGCGTCGCGCGACAGCGCAGCGGCAGCCTGCTATATTGCTCGCCAGCCGCGTCGCCTCGAGGGCGCGCGAGCCAGCCGGCGCATCATGGGGAGCCGGCACAAGCACTCCCGCCGCCGCGCGTGGCCACTGCGCGCAGCACGTCCCGGCAAGCCGCAGTCGCAAGCAGAAGACCCGAAGACGAGACGCCCCGCGTGCGCCGCCATGGCCGGCGCGCGGCCCGGCGTATGCACAGAAGAACACCACGCCGCCGCCGCGCAGGAGTCACGATGAGTCTCGCCGCCACGCTCAGAACCGCTGTCGCCAACGCCCTCGGCACCCGCTTCGCCACACCGTGCGACGCCGCCGGAACATTTGGCATATTTAGCGCATTCGGCAAGCGCGCGGCGGCGCTCGTGGCCGTCATCGCCGCGACGTTCGGCGCGCCGGGCTCCGGCAGCAGCGCGCTTGCCGCCGGCCCGCTCGACGTGCGCATCGGCTTCGTCTCGCCGCTCTCGGGCGACGACGCGAATTATGGTCGCGATCTGGAAAACGGCGTGCAGCTCGCCCTCGACGAAGCCAACGCGCAAAGCCTGAAGATCGGCGATCAAACGGCCCACTTCGTGCTCGTGCCTCTGGACGACCGCGCCGACCCCCGCCTCGGCGTCCAGGCCGCCGCGACGCTGGCGAATCAGGGCGTCAACGTCGTGGTCGGCCATTTCAACTCGGGCTCGGCCATTCCGGCCTCGCGCATCTACGAGAGCGCCGGCATTCCGATGATCAGCCCCGCCGCCACCAACCCCGTCATCACGTCGCAGGGCTTCGCCAACACGTTCATGGTGATTGCAAACGACGCGCAGAACGCCGGTGTGGCGGGCGCATGGGCCGTGGACATGATGAAGGCCAAACGGGTGGCCATTGTCGATGACCGCAGCGCGTTCGGCCAGGGCGAAGCCGACGTGTTCGAGCGCACCGTTCGCGAGCACGGCGGCAACGTGGTCGCGCGCGAATTCGCCGAGGGACCCACTAACGACTTCGGCCCGCAACTCGCGAAGATCAAGGCCGCCGACGTGGACCTGCTCTACTTCGGCGGCCTCGCGCGCCAGGGCGCGGCGCTCGTGAAGCAGATGAAGGCGCGCAGCATGCACGCGCAGTTCGTGGGCGGCGGCGGCGTGGCCAACGCCGACTTCACCCAGGCGGCGGGCGCCGCTGGCGAAGGCGCGATGGCCTGGGAGTATGGCCGCCCGCTCGCGCAACTGCCCGAGGGCCCGCGCTTCGAGCAGGCCTACAAGAGCCGCTTCGGCACCAGCGTGCTCGCCTACGCGCCGTTCGGCTACGACGCCGCGTGGGCCGCGATCCACGCGATGGTCAACGCGAAATCGGCGATGCCGGACGTCTACCGCAGTGCGCTCAAGGCGCTCTCCTTCGACGGCGTGACGGGCCGCATCGCCTTCGAGGCGGATGGCTCGCTCAAGAACGGCACCTCCACGCTCTGGCAGGTGAAAAAGGGCGTGTGGGTGCCGCTCATGACGCGCGGCGGCTGAGCGCCGGTCATCGCTCACGCGGCTCGCGCGCTGCGCGCACGACGATCTGCGCGTGCGTATCGCGCTCGATGCGCAAGAGCGCGTCGCGCATCTGCGTGAATTCGTCGGCGCTGCACATCTGGTGGCCAAAGCGCGCCGAGAGCCGCCGCTCGATCTGCAGCGTGCGCGAGGCCGCATCGAACACGTAATGCGACGTGTAGTCGAGAAACGCGTCGTTCACCTGAGCGTCCTGGGGCACGTCGGTCACGCGGGCGAACGCGGGCAGCACGATCTGCGCACTCTCCGAGTACTCGCCGCCGATGCACGCCCACGGCTGCGTGCGGTGCGGCTGCGCGAGCCAGTTGCCGGCCTGCGTGGCGATACCGCCCGTGAAGCTGCTCGTCGCGGGGATCGCGGTCGTGCCGTCGCGCCACACCACGTGATCGAGCGTGCCTGCCATCGTCACCGAAAAGGGGCCGCCGGTCGCGGCCGTGGGGCTCGTGCTCACGCGCGCGGTGCCCGCGAGGCCGCTCATGCGCAGCCGCTGCGCGGCGATCTGCTGCGCCCCCGCGCGCGTCGCGCGGCGAAACGTATTGCGCTCCGGCTCCGCGCCCGCGCCCTCGTCTTCCACGTAGTAGCTGTAGGCCGCGTCGCCGGCCGGTCCCACGTCGAGTGAGAGGCGCGCGGTGCGCTCGCGCCGCTCGGTCGCTGGCGTGCGCGCGAGCACGCCTTCGTCGACGAGCAATGCGGGCCGGTCCATCGCGCCCGGCGGAAGGTAGCCGAACGCGTAGCCGCCCGACGAAGTGTCAGCGTACACGTCAAGGTCGGGCAGCCACGTAATCGCATGATTGATCGCGTGGGCGCCGTAGCCCGGCACGTCCGGCAGCGTGTACACAGGGCCCAGGTTGAGCAGCACGGCCTCGGCGCGTATACCCGCCGCCGCGAGCAGCGCGGTGAAGAGCGCCACGTGGTCCTTGCAGTCGCCATAGCGGTTGCGCAGGATGTCCGTCACGCGATGGGGCACGGCCGCGGTCTCGCCGAGAAAAAGCGCGACGTAGCGGATATTGAAGCGCACCCAGTCGTAGAGGCGCCGCGCCTTCTCGCGCGGATCGCTCACGCCCGCCGTGAGCGACTGCGCGAGCGCCGCGACGGCCGGATCGGTCGCCGTGGGATCGGCGGCGGCCTCGCGGTAACGCGCCGCGAACGTGGCGAAGTCGGGCACGGTCGAGACCATCAGCCGGTCGCCCCAGTTCACATAGGCCACCGCGCCCGCTTCGAGCGGCGGATAGACGCCATGCCGGTACTCGAACGTGTAGCGGGTGCGGCCGTTCCCGCTCACCGGGGCGAGCGCCGCGTAGCCGCGCGCGTCGGCGTGCAGCGGCAGGCTGGCGGGCAGATCGAAGATCAGACGTTGAAACTCGACGGGGACGCCCGAGTCGGGGGCGCCCGAGTCCGGTTCGCTGGTCGGCTCGACGAAGTACGAGAACGTGCCGGCTTCGAGCGCCTTCGCGCGCCGCTTGGCAAAATGCAGATGCACGCGCGAGCCGACCTGGACGCCCGGGAAGATCACCGTGCGCAGCACGCCATCCTCGAACGTGGGCGCGCCCGCAGAACGAGGCTCCTGCACGTCGCGAATGCCGCCCGGGCCGACTGCGTGCCTCGTGCCGTCGGGGTCGATCGTCTCGGCCGAGAGCTGCGTGATCGTTTCGATATCCTTATTGAACCAGACATAGCGCTGGGCGATCTGGTCCACGCCGGCGCTGGTGTTCGCGCGCAGCACCGTGTCGTCGTCCTCGACCGCCGAGCCGTCCTGCTGGACGACGAACAGATGCTCGTCGCGTTCGAGCGTGTAGTGAGGGATGTCGGTTTGCGCAGCGGCGCCGGGGCCTTCGTTGCTCATTTGAGCGCCGGCATCCGCGCTCGCGAAGACAAGAATCAGTGTGAGGCATGACGCGAAGCGCGGGGCGGCACGCCTGAACCCCCGCGTCATGGGCGGCTCAGGCGCGCGCCGCCGCGTGCGCGGGGTTCGGCCATGAAGTGCGCGCGAGATCACGCTCTCGCTGCGCGGCACGCCACGCGCGGGGACTCGCACCGAACTCCGCGCGAAACGCCGCGTTGAAGTTCGACAGATCGTTGAAGCCGCTCGCGAGCGCAATATCGACGATCTTCGCTTCATCGTCGGCGGCGAGGCGCAGCGCGGCGGCACGCAGCCGCGCACGCAGGAGATACTGGTGCGGCGTCACGCCCGCAACGGCCGAGAACGTACGCAGAAAATAGAATTCGCCCACGCCCGCGGCCGCCGCGAGGCTCGCGAGCGTATGCGGCGCGTCTGGCGTTTCGTCGATGAACCGCAGCGCCGCGACCACGCGCGCCGCCGCGGCGGCGCCCGGCTTCGTGGGCGCGAGCGCGTCCTTGCTGCTCGCCACCGCCTGCAAGGTCGCGAGCGCCAGCTCGAGTGCCAACTCGTCCCATGCCCCGCTCGGCAGTCCGGCGCTCGCGGACATTCCCCCACGCTCCACGGCGAGCGCATCGGCGCAGGCGCGCGCCACGAACGGCGCGAGCGCTCGCACGGGCGGCACCCGCGCGGCCCGCCAGCGCCGGGCGCCAGGCGCGAGCCCGGCGGCGGCGGCCTGCACGTCGAGCCAGGCGTCGTCGTAATGGAACGAGAGGCAGCGGTCGCCCGCCGCGTGGTGGTGGCCGCACTCGAAGCAGGCGTCCGTCGCGCCGAGCATGAGCGCGCCCGGCGTCATCAGCGCGCGTGCGTTGCCGCTGCGATAGCCAAACGCGCCCGCCGCGACGAGCGCGAGGCACGCGCTGGCGTGGCGTTCCTCGTAGGGGCGGTCGCCCGGTCCGAGCGTGCAGACGACATCGTCGACGGACCAGCCCGGTCCGCCTGCAATGGAACGCGCGATGGGCGCATGGCCGCTGTCGGGGCGGCCTTCGCGCTCGCGCTGCGCGAGCGCGCGATGGAGCGATGCGGCGAGAGCGTGCACGGCAACCTCGCGGAAAAGGACCACGGGCAGAGACACCAGGGCGCTACGTCTGCCAGTTGTAGCACATTGGCGTTGTTGCCGCCGGCCCCGTCCGCGCGCGTCGCCGCCTCGCGCTATGCGCGTCGTTCGTCGATGGCGCGCAGCAGCGAGAGCGCAATCCCCTCGGCTGCGAGACGCACCTCGTCGAGTGCCGGAAACGACGGTGCGATCCGCAGATGGCTGTCGCGCGGATCGACGCCATAGGGAAACGCCGCGCCGGCGGGCGTGAGGATCAGCCCCGCCGCCGCCGCGAGTTCGACCGTGCGGCGCGCGCAACCGTCGGGCGCGTAAAGGCTGATGAAATAGCCCCCGCGCGGCACGTTCCAGCTCACGCCGCCCACGCCGGCAAGACGCGCACGGAAAACATCGTCGACGGCGTCGAACTTCGGCTTGAGCAGCGCGCGATGCCGCGCCATCAGCTCAGCGAGCGTCGCGCCATTGCGCAGGAAGCGCACGTGGCGCAGCTGGTTGAGCTTGTCCGGCCCGATCGTGCGCACGGCGGCGTGCTTCTGCCACCAGGCCACGTTGCGCGGCGCGGCCGCAAGCCACGCAAACGCACCGCCGCCGAACGTCACCTTCGAGAGCGAAGCGAACATCAGCGGGCGTTGCGCATGGCCCGCTGCCGCGCAGGCCGCGAACACGTCGAACGTCGTATGCGCTTCTTCGGTGAGATGGTGGAAGCGATAGGCATCGTCCCAGAAGAGGCGGAAATCGGGCGCGGCGGGCATGGCCGCGAGGCGCCGGATCACCTCGTCGGACCAGATCGCGCCCGTCGGGTTGCTGTAGAGCGGTACGCACCACATGCCTTTGATCGAGGGATCGTCGCGCACGAGCGCCTCGACGCGGTCCATGTCGGGACCGTCCTCGCGCATCGGCACCGCGATCATGCGCACGCCGAGCGCCTCGCAGATGGCGAAGTGGCGGTCGTAGCCCGGCGCCGGGCACAGGAATGCGATGTCGCCTTGCGCGCGCCACGGCGCGCTCTTGTGTTCGCCTTCGCCGACCGGCACGCCGTGCAGCAGCGCGAACGTGAGCGCGTCGTGCATCAGTTCGAGGCTCGAATTGCCCGCCGCGATGACCTGCGCCGGCGGCACGCCGAGCAGCTCCGCGCCCAGCTCGCGCGCCTCGGGCAAGCCGCTCGCCAGGCCGTAGTTGCGGCAGTCGAAGCCGTCGCGCGCGAGAAAGCCTGCCTGCCCCGCTTCGTCGATGAGCGCCTGCGAGAGATCGAGCTGCCCGGGCGAAGGTTTGCCGCGCGACATGTCGAGCCGCATTTGCAGTTGCTGGAATCGTTCGTAGGTCAGATCGACGGGCGGCGACATCAACATGGCGTTCTCCGAAGCAAGGGGGCAGGCAACGAGCCTAAGGGACGGAACGAGTCCAGTATCCGTGCGTCCCCGCGTTCAGACAAACGCGTTATATTGAAGTCTTCGATCAATTTTTCTTATACCAATGAAGACCCTCGATCTCGACGTGCTCGCCATGGTCGTGGCCGTTGCGGACGCCGGCAGCTTCGTGCGCGGCGCCGCGCTCGTGCACCGCTCGCAGGCGGCGCTCAGCATGCAGATTCGCGCCCTCGAGGAGTCCATCGGCAAGCCGCTCTTCATCCGCGCGCCGCGCAGCGTGACCCCCACGCCCGACGGGCAGACGCTCATCGCCTACGCGCGGCGCATGCTCGCGCTGCGCGACGAGGCGTGGGCCTCGCTTGCGCACCCGGAGGTTACGGGGCGGGTGTCGATCGGCGTGCCCGACGACTATGCTTCGTCGCTCATGCCGCCCGTCTTGCGCAAGTTCTCGGCGAACTGGCCCAAGGTGGAAATCCAGGTGATCGGTCTGCCGAGCAGCTCGCTCATGCCGCTTCTGAAGGACAACAAGATCGATCTTGCCTGCGTGACGCGCACGCGTGGCCTGGCCGGTGAGTTCATCCGCTTCGAGCCGATGGTGTGGGCCGCGCCACCGGCCGCCGTGAGCGCGGCGAGCGGGCGGGAAATCTGGCGCGAGCGGCCGCTGCCGGTCGCCCTCTTCGGCGGCGGCAGCGTCGCACACACGAACGCAATTCAGGCGCTGGAGCGCGCGAAGATCGCGTATCGCACGTCGTATGAGAGTCCGAGCCTGATGGGGCTATGCAGCATGGTGGCCGCCGGACTCGCCATCGCGCCGCTCGCGCGCTGCGCGGTGCCTGAGAACTTCGTCACGCTCGGCCGCCAGCACGGGCTGCCCGCGCTGCCAGAACTCGAAGTGGTGCTTGCGCGCAGCGCGCGTTCGAATCGTCCGCCGTGCGACTTTCTCGCCGATCAGATACTCGCGGAACTGCGCGTCCAGGAGCGCTGATTCGTTGGCCGTCGATGCGCGGGACACTGCGCGCAACGATGTGGGCGCCGGCGCGGGCAACGCATCATTCGTCGCCTAGCCGGGAAAGCAGCGCATAGAGGCGCGTGACATGCCTCAGCAGCATTTCGCGATGCTTCTCGATCTGCTCCAGACGGCCTTCGAGATCGGCGCGCACGCGCTCGTCCGGATCGGCGTAATTGATCACGTCCTCGATGCGCGAGCGCAGCACCGCGGGCTCGACCGGCGGCACGCTGAGATAGCGTTCGAGCTTGCGCACGTCCTGCGCGGCGAGATCGCGGATCTTGCGCATGCCCGCGAGACGCCGGTGTGCCTCGGACGACGGCGCGGGCGCCCCCTCCTCGCGCTTCGCGCCCTGGCCGAAGATCGGCTCCGCGCGCAGCACGGGCGCCTTGCGCACCGGATGCGCGGTACCGCGAAAGCGCGCGCGCGGCGTCTCGCTCGCAATCGCTTCGCGCGCTTCGTCGGGCACCTCGGCGCTGTCGTGCCTCACATCCATCCAGCCTTCGGGCAGGCCCGTGACGGCCTCCACGCCGCGCACGAACTCAGCGCTGAAGTCGCGCTGGCCCGACACGATCAGCTTCATGTAACTCGCGGAAAACGTCATCATGCGCGCGAGCCGCGTGGCAGAGCCGACCTCGCGCGTGAGCAGCACCAGATTGGCCCGCCACATCGGCATGAGCGTGGCGTTGGCATCGTCCATTGCGGGGCTCCTCCTTCGTTCGCACACACGCCAATGATACGGGCTGCGGCGCACCGAGGGCCGGTTACACGAGCTCTTTGGCCCCTGTCGGCACGCGCCGCGCTCCATTGGGAAGAACCAGCAAGGAATATGCCGAGCCCGATCGGCCAGGCACAGGAAAAGCGGAAGAAAACGGCGAACAGCGGTGCGGCGCACGCACGGCCCGTCACGCACGGCCTCACCGGCGCGGCCCGACCTGCGCTGATCGACCTGTGCGGCCCGACCTGCGCGGCGCGACCTTCGCGGCGCGACCTACGCGGCCCGACCTGCGCGGCGCGACCTACGCGGCGCGACCTACGCGGCCCGATCAAAAATGGCCCGTGAAGCGGTAGCGGCTACCCGGATGCCAAAGATTGGCGACCGTCGCCACGAGCCCGCGCGAGCGGGTGCGCCGGTGCAGCACGAGACAGGGCTCGGCCTCGCCCATGCCCAGACGCGCCCGCGTATCCGCTTCAGGGGCGAGCGCCTCGATGCGGTACTCCACGCCCTGCAGCGGCGCCACGCGCACGAGGTACTGGTTCGGCGTGATGTGCGTGAAGTCCTGCGCCGCGTAGTCGGGCGCGATGGCGGGGTTGACCCAGCGCTCCTCGAGCTGCACGGGCTCGTCGTTCTCGAAGTGCAGCACGCGCGAGTTGAACACCTTGTCGTTCGCGGCCAGCCCCATTTCGATGGCGAGCGCCTCGTCGGCGGCGAGCACGCCGATCTCCAGCACCTCGGCACGATAGCGGTGTCCGCGCGCGAGGATTTCGTCGGAGATGCTGCGGATCGCCACGAGCGTCGACTCGTATTTGGGCCGCGCGACGAACGTTCCCGCACCCTGCACGCGCGTGAGCACCTGCTCCGCGGTGAGTTCGCGCAGCGCCCGGTTCACGGTCATGCGCGCGACCCTGAACTCGCGCGCCAGTTCGTTCTCCGAAGGCACCTGGTCGCCCTCGCACCACTCTCCCGCATGGATGCGCGCAAGGATGAAGTCCTTGATCCCCTGGTACGCGGGTGCGTTCATCGCCTTGGCCCGTGCTTTGGTTCGCGTGATTTCGCGCGATTTTGCGTTATTGCGCCTCGGACTCGAACGCGAACGGGCTATGCCTGGCGATCGCCCCGTTCTGCACGAGACGCGTGAGCGCTGCGATGTCCGGCGCGAAGTAACGGTCGAGATCGTAATGCGGCACCTCGGCGCGCACCGACTGCATCACGTGCGCGAGCGCCGGGCTCGTGTGGTGCGGCGCGCGCAGATCCACGCCCTGGGCCGCGGCGAGTAGCTCGATCGCGAGGATGTTGGCCGTGTTCTCCGCGATGTCCGCGAGCTTGCGCGCGGCGAACGTCGCCATCGAAACGTGGTCTTCCTGGTTCGCCGAGGTCGGCAGCGAATCCACCGAGGCCGGATGCGCGAGCGTCTTGTTCTCCGAGGCGAGCGCGGCCGCCGTCACGTGCGCGATCATGAAGCCCGAGTTCACGCCGCCGTCCTTCACGAGGAAAGGCGGCAGGCCCGAGAGCGTCGCGTCGATGAGCAGCGCGATGCGGCGCTCGGCGAGCGCGCCGATTTCGGCGGCGGCCAGCGCGAGGTTGTCGGCGGCGAAGGCCACCGGCTCGGCGTGGAAGTTGCCGCCCGAAAGCACTTCGTTCGTTTCCGGGAAGATCAGCGGGTTGTCCGAGACGGCGTTCGCCTCGATGAGCAGCACCTGTGCGGCGTGGCGCATCTGGTCGAGGCACGCGCCCATCACCTGCGGCTGGCAGCGCAGCGAGTACGGGTCCTGGACCTTGCCGCAGTCGCGGTGCGAGAGGTTGATCGCCGAGCCTTCGAGCAGCGTGCGGTAAGCGGCGGCCGCCTCGATCTGGCCGCGATGGCCGCGCAGCTCGTGGATGCGCGCGTCGAACGGCTTCACCGAACCCGCTGCCGCGTCGACGCTGAGCGCGCCGGAGACGAGCGCCGTGCGGTACAGGTCTTCGATCGCGAACAGGTTGTAGAGCGCGAGCGCCGTGGAAGCCTGCGTGCCGTTCAGGAGCGCGAGACCTTCCTTCGCCTGGAGCGCGAGCGGCTTGAGGCCCGCGGCGGCGAGACCCGCTTCCGCGCTGGCGCGCTCGCCGCGAATGAACACTTCGCCGATGCCGAGCAGCACCGCCGACATATGCGCGAGCGGCGCGAGGTCGCCCGAGGCGCCCACCGAGCCCTTCACGGGAATGAGCGGGAGAACGTCGGCGTTGAAGAGCGCGATGAGTGCATCCATCACTTCGCGGCGAATGCCCGAATGACCGCGGCCGAGACTCGACAGCTTCAGCGCCATCAAGAGACGCACGACCGGACGCGACATCGGCTCGCCCACGCCCACGGCGTGCGAGAGCACCAGATTGCGCTGCAGGAGTTCGAGCTGGTCGTTCGGAATATGCGTGCTGGCCAGACGCCCGAAGCCCGTGTTGATGCCATAGGCGGGCTCGCCCTTCGCCGTGATTTCGGCAACGGCGCGCGCGCCCGCATCGATGGCCGCGAAGCTGGCCGGATCGAGCTCGAGCCGCACGGCCTCGCGCGCGATCTGGCGCAGGTTGGGCAGGGTCAGATGGCCGGGCGTGAGGCGAAGGGTCGGGAGCATGGTCGAATCCTGTCTATACAAGTCGCGAAATTGGCCGAAAGTCTAGCCTGGCGCGCCTGTCTATACAACTCCTCTTCCTGGCCCGCGTGACCTGGGACTATCCACGAGAGCGCCGCTTGCCCCGTCACGCGTCGAGTTGCAGCCTGCCCCCGATAAATGCGAGAAAGCACTGCACGCGGGCCGCGAGCGCCGCGCTGCGGTAGTACACGGCGTGAACCGGCTGGCGCGCCTCGACGAGCGCATCGTCGAGCACGGTCACGAGGCGCCCGGCCTCGCGGTCGGCCGTGGTGAGAAAGTCGGAGAGGCAGGCAATGCCGCTGCCGGCGAGCGCGAGCTGGCGTATCGTCTCGCCGCTCGACGCGAGGAGCGAGGGTGCGATCGTGTAGCCGGGCTCGGCCAGTTGCGCCTCCAGCGCTGCCTGCGGTCCGGCTACGCCGTCGGTGACGCCGTCGCCTGCGGCCGCCCGCAGCGGCCAGCGATTCAGATGCGCGGGCGCCGTGAAGCCGATCAGCCGATGCCCGCCCAGCGCCGCCACGCTGCGCGGCGCGCCGTGCGCGGCGAGATAGCCGGGACTGGCGACGATGCGCAGCCGGCTCGTGCCGAGCGCACGCGCGTGAAGCGTGGAATCCTGGAGCGTACCGATGCGAATTGCGATATCGACGCGCTGCTCTAGCAGATCGACGATGCGCTCGTTGTTCGTGAGTTCGAGCTGGATCTCCGGATAACGCTGCGCGAACGCCGCGACGTGCGGCACGATGCAATGGAGCATGAACGGCGTGGCGGCGTCCACGCGCAGCCGTCCTGAAGGGCGCTCGCGGTGACGCGTGACGGCCTCCTCGGCGTCCGCCATCGCGGCGAGGATCGCGCGGGCGCGCTCCAGAAACAGCTCGCCCTCCTCCGTGAGCTGCAAGCGCCGCGTCGTGCGCAGGATCAGTGCGACGCCGAGCTGCTTTTCGAGCCGGGTGAGCGCGCGGCTCACGCCCGATACCGTCTGTTCGAGCTTTTCCGCGGCGGCTGTGATCGAACCCGCGTCGATCACCGTGACGAATACGAGCAGTTCGTCGGTCGACGTCTTCATCGTTGATATTGTTGATCTGCAGTCAAGATTCATTTGAGACTAACACGCTTTTTGCAAAGCACGGATGCACCGATACTGGCCGCCAACGCAATCCGGACACTAGGGAGCAACCCATGAAAGTTTTCGTGACAGGCGCAGGCGGTTTCATCGGCGGGACGATCGCGGCGCACCTCGTGCGCGCGGGACACGAGGTGCACGGCCTCGTGCGCCGGCCCGAGCAGTTCGCCGACCTCGAAAAGCTCGGCATCGCGCCCGTGCAGGGCGATCTCGACGACCGCGAGACGCTGATGGCACAAGCGCGCGCCGCCGACGCCGTGATCAACGCCGCGAGCAGCGACCATCGCGGCGCGGTCGAGGCGCTCATCGACGCGCTCGAAGGCTCCGGCAAGACGCTGCTGCACACGAGCGGCTCGAGCATCGTGGGCGACGCCTCGGGCGGCGAGGCGACCGCGCGCATCTATCACGAAGATGCCCTACCCGAACCGACTGCCGACAAGGCGGCTCGCGTGGCCATCGACAAGCTCGTGCTCGCGAGCGCGGCGCGCGGCGTGAAGAGCGCCGTGCTCTGCAACACGCTGATCTACGGCGAGGGCGCCGTGCGGGGTGCGGCGAGCGTGCAGTTGCCGCGGCTCATCCGCCAGGCGCAAAAGAGCGGCGTGATGCGCCACGTGGGGCGCGGCCTGAACATCTGGTCGAACGTCCACGTCGGCGACGTGGCGGAGCTTTACCGCCTCGCGCTGGAAAACACACCGGCGGGCACGTTCTACTTCGTGGAAAGCGGCGAAGCGAACTTCCGCGACATGGCCACGGCGCTCGCCGATGTCATGGGGCTCGGCGCCCCGCAGGACTGGCCGCTCGAAGCCGCGATCGAGGAATGGGGCTATGAAATGGCGTCCTATGGCCTCGGCTCGAACAGCCGCGTGCGCGGCGAGCGCGCCCGCGCGCTGCTCGGCTGGCAACCGTCGCGTACGTCGGTGGTCGACTGGATCCGCACTGAGATGCGAGTTCCGCAAAAATAGGTGCGACACCGCACGTCATTGTTGCGTATCCGTAAGGCCGGTCCGCTAGAATCCGGGCATTTCGCACTACCTGCCCGCGCCCCGCATGCGCCGGCACCGGATACGCCAATGCTACTCGCGCTGAACTTCGACTGGCTGACCAATCTGCTCGCCATCCTGTTCATCCTCGCGTGCCTCCACGACGTGCGCTACGACGAATATGGCACGCTGACGCTCGCCGCCGGCGCGATGGGACTCATCGTGATGGCGATCGAAGTGTTGTTGCGCCCCGCGTTCGAGATGTCGCTCTAGCGCGAATCATCGTGCGAAATTCGTACGAGATTGGTGCAAAACTCGCACGATGATTTCGCGGCTGGCGCGGCGACTTTCGTTGCGCCAACAACCAATCTTGCCCGTTACACTGCCGCTATGATTTTTCGTGCCCACAGCACGACGACTGCGCGGGCGCATTTTCGTAGCGATCGTGGTGACGCATCCACTCGCGCATGTCCTTCTTTTCGTTTCGGCCCTTCGCGGTCAACTCCAGCATCGCATACGTGCCGATCAGCATCTCTGCGCCGCGCGCGTACGTCGAATACGTGTGATACACATTTCCCGCTTCGTCGCGGTAGAACGCGCTGACACCGGGCAGCTCGTCGCTCATGTAATCCTGCTCCGCATAGTTGTAGATCGCCTTGCCGCGCGCCTTGTCGGCCTCGCTGAACGAGACGTGATAGTCGAAGTTGAAGTCGCTGCCATGCGAGGACACCCAAGGGAAGCGCCAGCCCATGCGCTTTTTGAACGCCTCGATTTTCGCGAGCGGCGCGCGGGAAACGGCGACATAGGTCACGTCGTGATGCTCCAGATGCGTCAGCGCGCCATCTACATGATCGGAGAGAAACGAGCAGCCCGGGCAGCCCTCTTCCCACTCCGGGCCGAGCATGAAGTGATAGATGAGCAACTGGCTGCGCGGGCCGAACAGCTGGGCGAGCGTGCGCGGGCCTTGTGGGGTTTCGAAGGTGTACGTCTTGTCGACTTTCACCCATGGCAACGCCTGGCGTTTCGCCACCAGTGCATCGCGCGCGTGCGTGAACGCGCGCTCTTCGGCAAGAAGCGCCTTGCGCGCCTCGGTCCATTCGTTCTGCGAAACAATCTTGTGAGATTCCATGCTCGCCGCCTCCTTTGTGAACCCGCGCCGCTCAGTTCTGTTCCGAGTCGAGCAGCGCCACCAGTTTATCGATCGCGCTCGTCCAGCCCTCGTTGTGCGAATCGCGCACCGCTTCGTCGAAGAAGCGTTCGTGCTTGAGCGTGAGTTCGGTCGCCGGCCCGTCGGCGCGCAGGGTCATCGTAACGAGCGACTCCCGCTCCGGCGTGTCGCGCCATGCCCACGTGAACACGAGCTTCTGCTCCGGCACGACTTCGAGATACGTGCCGCTCACCTCGTGAGTCTCGCCGTTCGCGCCGCGCATGATCACGCGAAAGCGCCCGCCCACGCGCACGTCGGCTTCGGCGTGAATGCAGGTGGTGTCGAGCGGCTGCATCCAGCGCATCAACTGCGCCGGCTGCGTCCACGCGGCGTAGACCTTCGCGGCGATGGCGTCGATGCGTCGCCGGACGGTGAGGCTCGGAGCGTCCTGGGCACGACGGGCGGCGCCGGCTCCGGGCCCGGCTGAGGGTTGGGTCGACATGCATCTTCCTCCACGAATGCGGCAAGACGATCGAGCGCGTCGCTCCAGAAGCGCTGATAGTGCGCGAGCCATTGCATCGCGTCCTCCATCGGCCCCGCAGCGAGCCGGCAGGCCACGGTGCGGCCGGTTTTCGCGCGCGTGACGAGGCCCGCCTGAGCGAGCACGTCCAGATGCTTCATGACCGCCGGCAGCGACATCGCGAACGGCTGCGCGAGCGCGCTCACCGAGAGTTCGTCGTGCTGCGCGAGGCGCGCCAGCAGCGCGCGCCGCGTGGGATCGGCGAGCGCCGCGAACGTGCGGTCGAGGGCGGCGTCTTCATACTTAACCATATGGTTTAGCATAGGCGACGAACGCGGGATGTCAAGGACGATGCCGATGCATGCGCCAGGCAATGGCGGAAGACGGCGGCGCGCACCCTCCCAACGCCGCCGCTAGAATGTCGATTCCGCCGCGCGGCCTTGTTTCGCCGCGCGGCCTCTCCCAAGTCCGCCAGCCCATGCCGTCCAAAATCCGCAACTCGCTGCTCTGGATATTCGACGCCTTCGAGCGCGAGCCAGGCTACCTCTGCAAGCGCATGTTCGGCTGCGACGCCGCGTATCTGGACGGTCTGCTGTGCCTCGTGGCCGCCGACCGCGACCCGCCGTTCAACGGCTTGCTGGTTTGCACGTCCCAGGAGCACCACGCGTCGCTCATCGAGGTGATGCCGGCCTTGCGTGCGCATCCCGTGCTCGGCAAATGGCTTTATGTACCGCAGGCCGATGCCGCGTTCGAGGACACCGCCGAACGGCTGGCCACCCTCGTCCTCGCGCGCGACGCGCGTATCGGCGTGGAGCCCAAGCCGCGCAAACCTCGCAAGGCCGGCAACGCGCGCAACAGCGTCCTGCCGGACTAACGCGGCCTGCAGGCCTGCGCGACGCAAAAGCGACACGGCCCGCGCCGCCATGAAGCGACGCGGGCCATTCCGCCGCCGTGGTCACGCGGCGAACGACCGGCCGGGCCCTGCTCAGATAGACCAGCCACCGAGGTAGAACGCGGCCAGCACGCCGGCGATGACGACCGTGCCCACGTTCAGCTTGCGGATTTCGCCGCTCACCAAACGGCCGATCACGAGGGTGCAGAAGCCCAGCATGATGCCCGTGACGATGTTCGCCGTGAGCACGATGAACACGGCGCACACGAGGCCCGACATCGCGTCGACCATATCGGCCATGTCGAGTCGGCTCACGCTCGATAGCATCATGAGACCCACGTACATCAGCGCGGGCGCCGTCGCGTACGAGGGCACGAGGCCCGCGAGCGGGGCGAAGAACATCACCGCGAGGAACAGCACGCCCACCAGGGCGGCGGCGAGGCCCGTCCGTGCGCCTGCGGCCACACCCACCGTCGATTCGATATAGGCCGCCGCCGGCGCGCCGCCGAAGAAGCCCGAGAAGATGGAGCTGAGCGAGTCGGCCGTGAGCGCGCGAGCGCCGTTGACAATGCGCCCGTTCGCATCGAGCTGGCCCGCCTGCCCCGCCACGGCGCGGATCGTGCCGGTGGCGTCGAACACGGCCGTCATCACGAGCGCGAGCACGCTGGGCAACACGGCGAGCGAGAGCGCGCCCTTGATGTCCATCGCGCCGATCAGCGAGGCATGGCCCGGCGCCGAGAGCGAAGGCCACGCGAACACGCCGTGAAAGGTCACGGCCGGATCGATGGCGAGGCCGAGTGCCGAGATCGCGACGATCACGATCAGGATCGCGCCCGGGACGCGGCGGCGCACGAGGCCGAAGATCGCAGCGAGCCCGATCACGGAAAGGATCACGGGCAGCGACGTGATAGGGCCTAGCGAAACGGGCAGGCCCGCGCCTGGATTCTTGATGACGAGACCTACGTCGTTCGCGGCGATCAGCAGCAGAAAGAGCCCGATGCCGATGCCCGTGCCATGCGCGATGCCGTGCGGCAGATTGCGCAGGATCCACGAGCGCACGCCCGTCACCGAGATCGCCGTGAACACGAGGCCCATGAGGAACACCGCGCCGAGCGCCACTTCGGGCTTGAGCCCCTTGCCGAGCACGAGGCCGAAGGCCGTGAACGCCGTGAGCGAGATGGCACAGCCGATCGCGATCGGCAGGCGCGCCCACAGGCCCATCAGCAGCGAGCCGAACGCCGTCGTGAGGCACACGGCCACGAATACGGCGCTGGTGTCGAAGCCCGCCTTGCCGAGCATGCCCGGCACGACGAACACCGAATAGACCATCGCGAGGAAGGTCGTGACGCCCGCGATCGCCTCCTGGCGCAGCGAGCTGCCGCGCGCGGCAACGTCGAAATAACGGTCGATGAAGCCAGTGGCCGTGCCGAGGCCGGTGGGCTCGGCGATCGGCTCGACTGCGGCCCCGGTCGTGCCGGCAAGCGGCTGCGCGTGGGGTTCGATCATGGTGAGTGCCTCCTTTATCAGCATGCTGAAACGGTTCGTGGCTCACCGGCCCGATCCGTCATCAGGTTCGTCTCGATTGAATGGTCGTGTCGACGCGTTGCCGGCGCCTTGCTTCTGAAAGGCTCCCGCACGCCGAACCTGCGATGTGCGAAAGCCGTGCGGCGCTCATCGTTTTGACATCTCTTTATGGATGGAGCGAAGGTTAGGCGAACGCGATTTGTGCTCCCATCGCGCGCGTCGCATTGAGGTCATGCCGCGCTGGTTATATGCCCGCGAACAGGGCCCCATACACGCACCGTCCCCGCGTTTACACCTGGGCGGGGA